>CAYOUM010000044.1:0-9454 GCA_964407185.1 uncultured Methanomassiliicoccales archaeon
CGCTCGGCCGCCTCGATCACGGAGGGGATCACGCCTAGCCGGATGTCAAGGCGCAAGCGGACGCGCTCCGCGAGTGCCTTCGCGGGCACGTCGAGGGCCGCGATCACGTCGGCCCTCGCGCGACGCAGCGCCTTGCGTACCCGCTGCGGCTCGACGGCTCGGCTCCCGCCGTCAGCGATCGTTGGCATGCGCATCAACGTAATTCGCCCAGAGTGGAGCGCGACAATCCCTTGGAGATCCGTCACCGGGAGATCCACCCCTTTGTCCGCCGCCTCGGCCGCGCGGCCCGTTGATGGGGACTCTCGGCCCGAATACGCCACGAGATCTCCGTTCTCCATGAACAGCCCTACTTGCTGACCCCTGTCGATTCGATTCCCTGCGATCGCGGCGGTGACCTCGATGATCGCGAGGTCCCTCGACGTCCGGTTCACAAACTCTCGGAGCTCGCGGAACCGCTCGTGCAACACGCGAACCCCCTCGATCGTGGGACGATACTCGCCGTCGACGACCTGGATGAGCCCCTCCCGTTCCATCGACCTCAGGTACTCTGAAGCGCCCTGGACGGTCATCCCGAGCGCCTCCGCAATCGTCCGCTGCACCGCATGGTGCCTCATCGATGTTTCACGCAAGATTAGGAGCCGTGTGATCTCCCTAAGGTTTCGCAGCAACTGCATCCGCGGTCCCTCCGCTCGGAATGTTCTTATAGAGTCAAGTCCATTGGAATTATATCAAGTTAACTTGAGGAGGGGGTCATCCTCGTTTGAGAACCGTGCTCGCGACGTCACTCGCGGTCGCCCTGACCGTGGCGGGACTCGTGGCCGTGCCGACGCCCATCGTCGGTCAGGATGCCGTGCGGGCCAGCATCCTCTTTGATCTCGGGGACGGGGAGTACTTCTGGCGGGATACGACCCTTGAGGACCCGTTGGCTCGGAACGCGTCGTGGACCGCGACCCAATCCGCCGCAAGCGCCCTAAAACTACCCATCGAGTGGGCCTGGTTCGACTGCTGCGGCGTCGCCGTCTTCGACATCGGCGACCGGAACCCTTCGGCCGGGTTCGCCGGCCTGTATCTCTGGAACGCAACGGCGGAGATGTGGGGCCTTGCATCGACGGGTATTTCGGATCTCGTCCTCCGCGACGGAGATGCGATCGCGTGGTACAACGCCGGCTTCGACGGCACCACGTATGAGCCGCGGTTTCCGGTCCCGACTCCGGCCCACCGCAATCCGTCGCTGATGTTCCGCGGGAGTGCCCTGAACACGGGCGTCTCCCGCTCCGCCGCCCCGAACGCGGCGCGGGTTCTGTGGGATCGGGACATGGGCGTCCGCGAGATTGTCTCGACGCCCGCGGTGGCCTACGGCCGCCTCTTCTTCGCGACCTTCAACGGCACGTTTGCGCTCGACGCCGAGACCGGGCAGACGGTATGGCACAATCCGATCGTACAGGGTTTCTCCTCCCCCGCCGTCTTCGACGGAACGATCCTCCTCGGCGCCTCGGACGGCCATCTGTACCGCCTGGACGCGTCCAACGGGACGGAACGATGGACCGCGACGCTCCTCGCGGAGACCGCGTTCAGTGGAATCACGTCCTCTCCGAAGGTCGCCTTCGACCACGCCTACGTCGGCACGTTCAACGAATCCGGCGGACCGGGCGAGGTCGTCGCCCTGTGGGTCTCGAACGGCACGATCGCATGGCGGCATGCGACCGGATCGGTCCACTTTTCCTCTCCCGCCGTCGCAAACAGGACCGTGTACGTCGGCGTGATGGGCCGCTACAACACGACGACGCAGATTACGTTCGATCCGCCGTATGGTGTGCTCGCCCTCGACGCGGCCACAGGCGGGGAGGTCTGGTTCTTCGAAACCGGGGGCCCCGTCGCGGCATCTCCCGCCATCGCGGGCTCGATCGTCCTCGTGCCATCAAAGGATGGATTCCTGTACGAACTTGATCGAACACGGGGCGATCGGATTTGGCGGGCCAACGTCGGCGTCTCCGTCTCCTCTCCTGCCGTCCACGGGGACAGCGTGTTCGTCGCGAGCGGATCATTCGATGGCCGGGGCCAGGTGCAGGCCCTGGACATCGCGAATGGCCAGGTGCGATGGACCTTCACGCCGAACGGGCCCGTGCAGGCCTCGGTCACGTACGCGGACGGGAAGATCTTCTTCTCGACGAACGCGGCGAACGGAACGATCTACGCATTGAACGCGACACGTGGTGAGGAGGTGTGGTCGTTCCAGCCCACCCCGGCGAACTACATCCTCGGATCCCCGGTCGTCGCGGACGGAACGGTATACGCGCCGAGCGACAACGGTCACGTGTACGCGATTCGGGATCGTGCACGGCAGCCGCCGTCCGTCATCGACTCTGTCTTGGTAGCGGGGGTCATCGTCCTGGTCCTCGGGACGGCCGGGGTGATCGTGATCCTATGGAGGCGTCGGCGTGTTCCTGACTGAGCGGGTAAGGGCGATCCTCTTCACCGCAGCGATCGTCGTCACGGCGACGTCCCTCATCCTCGCTGCCCAGGCGTTGCTGCCTCGCCCTCCTACCCTTTCGAACGGGATTGTCCTGTCTCTCGTGGTCGAGGGTCCCGGATGGTCAATTTCGTACGAGAGCAACGAAACCCGGAACAACACGGTGTTCCTGTTCCTCCTCGAGGCAGCCCGGAGTCTTCATTTCGGGCTCGAATGGGTCAACTACTCCCCGCCACTGTCTGCGGTCTTTATCACCTCGATCAACAGTGCGCACAACGGTGATGGGCACCGGTACTGGCAGTTCTGGGTCGATGTTACCTATGGAACGGTGGCGGCCGATCTCACGATCCTCCGCGGCGGAGAGACGATCCTGTGGAGATTCGTGGCGTCTCAGGAGGGGTGAGTAGGTGGCGATACAGCGCTCCCGATTCCGGAAGCTCACGAGGCTCGACCTCGCGTTCCTCTTCGTCCTCGTGGGCGTAGTCGGTCGGCTGCTCTTGCTCAACGTCGCGAACGTCGAAACGGTGCTTGCCGCCTCAATGCTCGCGGGCGTGTTCCTCGGTTGGCGATATGCATTGCTTGTGACGATCTCCATAATGGCGATTACGGACTTGGTCATCTACGCAATGGGCTGGGGGGATCCGTTTGGGCTGCTCCCCATCCTTGGGCTCACGGCATTCACATGGTCGGGCATGGCTTTCGTCGGACTGATCGGTGCTGTGGCCGGCCGGCGAAGGATCCTGTTTACGACTCGCTCGATGGCCGTCCTGACCGTGATCAGCATTCCAGCGACCATCCTATTCGACGTCTGGACGGCGTTTGGGGACTGGGTCTTCATTGCCGGACCACGCGGCGTGCCTCTCGAGACCGTATACTTCCTGCAGATCCCCTTTACCCTCGTTCACATCGCGAGCAGCATCATCTTCGTACCCCTGTTCGGCTCGATCTTTGCCTGGCTCACTCCCGCGCCCGAGTACCTGCCGCTCCCTGAAACCGGCGAGGGCGAGCCGTCGAAGCCCTAGAGCAATCCTTCCAGGCGATGCCGGAGCCGGGTGAGCGTTGCCTGCTCTCCTTCGAGCGTGCGATTGCGCTTCGCGAGGGAGTGCTCCTTGTTTCGAAGCGCCGCCTGGCGAGCCCCGAGGGAAGCGCGCAGCTTCCCCAGTCTACCGGCCTCACGGTCGAGTTGCTCGGACTTCGCCCGGCCCTGGGTAGCGAGCGAATGAACCCTGCTCCTCTCCTTCTTCAACCCCTGTCGCTCCTTCGCGACAACCGTCGCCAGCTGGCTCTGGGCTCGCTTCTCCCGTTCGCGCACGCGCTTTGCCTCTTCATGCAATCGCCGCCAGGTCGTCTTGAGCTCGGCTTCCTCGTCTGCTAGGGCTTTGCGCTGGTTCGCGATTCGCGTCCGCTCCCTTTGAACGCCTTCTTTCTCCCGACGCAGCGCGTTCGTCCCCTCGAGGAGGTCGCGTTCCCCCCGCTCGAGTTCATCTCGCTGACGGAGCATCTTGGTGACGACTCCCCTTTGCCGTTTCAGATCCCGCCGTTCCTGGCTGAGGCTTGCAATGACGGTTGCGGCCTTTTGTCGGGCGTCGCGTTCCGCGTGGGCCAGGATGGTCACGGCTTCTCTTCGAACATCGCGACTCTTGGCTTCCGTCCGGGCGATTGCCTTGCTCTTCGCGATGAGAATTCGAGTTTGCTCCCGATGGCGCGCTTCGGTGTGCCTCAGTTGGGCAGTGCGGGTTGCAAGTTCCTCTAGCCGACTCTCAATCGTCTTTTCGCTGGCCTGAAGTTTCCGTTCCCGATCCACAAGCTGAGTTTCATGATGTTTGGCGGACGCGCGCGCAATTGCCAGGTCCTTCTCAGCTTTGCGTAAAGTCGCGCGATGCCCGCCAAGCTCACGCTCTCGGGTCGCAAGGTCCTTCCTCTGACCTTCCAGCAATTCCGCGCTTTTCGTGAGAGCCTTGATCTTCTCGCTCACTAAGTCCTCCGCGCGCTGAACCTCAACGGCTTTCTTGGCCCCGGCGTCCTGTGCCACACCGACTTCCTTTTCCTTCCTGCGAACCTCCCCCTCGAGCCGGTCAAGATCCGCTTTCACCGCGACAAGCGTTTTCTCCTCGCCCTCCGCCTTCGCCTCTCTCTCCCGGAGGCGACGGGTTTGCACCTGAAGCTGCCGCGACTGCTCGCGCGAACGCATCTCGCGAACCGCCAGGTCTGCTTGATGCTTGCGGGCCTCCTCATTCATGGCAGTGAGCTTTTTCGCCTCCTCGAGGAACGCAGCCTCACGGCGACCGAGACCCGCGCGCGCCGACGCAAGTTCCCTCTGAGTCTTCGCCAGTTTTTCCTCTGTCGAACGCAAGTGAGATTTCCATCGGCCGAGTTCCCCCTCGCGCCGGGAAATCGCCCGCAATCGGTTCGAAACATCCCGCTCGAGGTGGTCGAGTTCCTCCTTTTGCGCACGATTGGCAGCCGCAAACGTCTCGAAGCGCTTCTTCTCCTCGGCGAGGGCGCTATTACGCTCTTTTAAGTCTTCCTCTTTTCTCGCGAGGCGCTCGCTCAGGGACCGGCTCTCCGCCGCAGCGGCCGCGCGGGCTGAGGCAACCTGCCTGTGGGCCTTTGCGAGGTCCTCTTCCGCCTCGGCGACCTCGTGTGCACGTTCCTCTAGCCTTGCGATCCCTTCCATAAGGGTCGCCCGCTCCGATGCGTTCTTTGTTCGGAGGGATTCCACTGCCTTCTTCTCCTCCGCAAGGCTCGCCCCCTCCTTGGCAAGGCGAGTCCGTTCCACTTCGAGCCTCTTGTCCCTTGCTGTGAGAGTTTCCGCCTGTCGCCGTAGCTCCCGGTTCCTCTCTTGATTCGCAACCTCCATCCGATTCAGCGCCTTTGCCGACGCCGCGAGCTTCGCCTCCCGGCCACGAAGAGACTTGAGGCGTTGCCCGATCGTTCTCTCTCGCGCCTTTTGGTCGACAAGCCGCCGCTCCGCCTCGGCAAGCCTCTCGTTCGTCGTGTGATCCCTCGCCTCAAGGTCGGCCTGCCGCTCGCTTATCGCCTTCGCCAGACGACCCAGCTCTTCCCTCTCGGACAACAACTGATCCGCAGCCGCCTCGAGCTTCTTCTCACGACCTGCAAGATCCCCGGTCTGCGCTCGCAGCTCGGCGGCAGTCTTTCTCAGACCCCGCTCCGTTTCCCGGAGGGTTTTCTCCTGGTTTTCCAGGCCCGATTCTCTCGACGCGAGGGTCTCTTCCTTGTTCGAGATCTCCGATTCCCGTCGCCCCAGCCTCCTCGTGTGGGAGTGGAGGTCCTGTAGAGAGGATTCAAGCTCCCGGGCCTTGTCGTCGAGGGCCGCTTCCCTTCGTTTGACTTGCGCTTCCCGCTTCAGGAGGTCGCCGTGGCCTGCGAGGTCGCCTCGCTGGCGCTCGAGTTCCGCGTCGACCTTCGCGAGCTGCTCGTTGAGCAGATCCTCCTTCTTCGAGAGGGCCTCCTTAGACTTCCTGAGCTCTTCCTGAGCGGAGGCGAGTACTCGGTTGCGTTTCGCGGCGTCTCGATCCGTTGCTTGCGCCGCCTGTTTCGCCAACCTCTGTTCCGCATCGAGATCCGTACGACGCGTTGCGAGGTCCGCTTCGAGGGCATCCGCCCGATGTTTCATCTCAGCCCTTGCCCTCTCGAACGTCGCTTCTCGATTGCGGATCGCTTTCGTCTCTGCCTTCGCTTGAACTTCTCGCTGCGCGACGGCTTTTTCCCGTTTCCCTAGGTCGGCTTCGCGTGCGTCGACTTGGGTCAGTTTCTTCTCAAGCTCGACTTTCCGGCCATCCAGGCGCGTGGTCCGCTCCTCCAACGCGAGTTCCTGGGATTTCGATGCTGACTCCCTTGCGGCGAGGGCGCCTGCCCTTTCTGCCCGAGCGGAGAGGTCGTCCACCTCCGCCTCGAGGAGCCGAACCCGCTCTTCGGATCGTTCCAACGCCGTCTTCGCCTTCGCCGCGGTCGCGGTGAATCCGACCTCGCGGGCCCGTAGGTCCTCGCGGTCTTGCTGAAGCCTTTCTTGCGCTGACTCCGTCTTCGTCTCGTGATCCTGGACACTCTTCTCACTCGCCGCGACTTCGTTCTCTCGCTTGAAGAGCTTCTTCTCGAAGTCCTCGAGTTCCCGAGCCTTTCGCGTGAGATCCTCCTGTCGCATGCGGTTCTGTTTGTCCCTCACGAACAATTCGCGGCCTCGAGAGTCAAGCGTCGCCATCGCGGAACCGAGTTCCTCAAGCTGAGCCTTCACGAGCGACTCTTGTTCGCTCAGTTTCGCCTCCCGCCCCGCCAGGGCTCGTTCCCTCGTGCCCGCGTCTGCTTGGGCCGCTATCTTGGCGCGGAGCTTGTCGGCCTCCGCGTCGCGCGTCACAAGCTCGCGCTGAGCGGACTTCAGATTGCCCTCGATCTCCTTTATCCTGGCTTGCAGATCGGTGACCGCCGATTCACGATCGCTCTCCAGGCGCTCGAATCGAGCTCTTAGCTCTGCGATTTCGCGGTCTCGTTTCGCGAGATCCTTATCCTTTGCACGGACGGTGTCGCGGACGGCGTCAAGTTCCGCTTCAAGTTTCCTTTCGTTCGCTGCTCCGCCCGCATGGGCCTTCGAGGCCGAGGCGTCCTCTCCGAAGTCGACGGCCTCGTCGAGGTCCGCTCCCTCGAGGAGCTTCCGTGCTTTCTTCCGAAGGCTCACATTCTCACAATCCGTGCTCGTCGAGAATTTTCTCGTATTCCGCGAAGCCTTTCGACTTCGCAAACTTCCGGATCTCAGCGTCCGGGAGCATACCCAGGAGTTCGTCGAGTGTCCGGAGGACTTCCTTCACGCCTTCCTGGGACGCCGCTAGGCGGTGCTGTTCCTCGGCTAGCCGATTTCTTTCGTCGACGACCCGTTCCATGTTTTCCTCGAGCTCTGAGATGCGGAGCTTGAGGTCCCGGATCTCGGCGTCGGGGGGTCGAATCGTGATCTCCTGGGGAGCAGTCCGGGCGCTCCCTCCGGTCGTGAGCTCCGGGGGGTGGCTCTTCATCTTAAGATTTTCCTCAAGGTTCGCGAGTCGGCGGCCTTGCTCCTCGAGCTCTCGAATCCGGTTGGTCATCTGCTCCTCGCGTCGGACAAGTTCGCGCTCTCGGTCCCGAAAGCTCTCGGCGAGCTTCCGGAGTTCCTCCTCGCGGTGGTGAAGATCGTCCTTCTTCTCCTTGATCAGGGCTTTGTCTTGCTCCTGCTGTTCGACGTCCTTTCGGAACGCTTCGATTCGGTCTTGTAAGGTCACCTCGCGCTCCCGGAGCTGAGACTGTTCCATCTCGAGGATGTTCCGGTAGATTCGTTCCATTTCGAGTATTCCCTTCTCAATTCGGAGGATGTCCTCTCGCTCGAGAAGGACTTCCTCGATCTGTCGTTTTAACTCCTCGCGCTCCCGCACCTCGGCTGGATGGTGCGACGGCTCGAGCATCCGAATGCGTCTGCGAGCGAGCGCGACGAGCGCGTCCATCTGCACCACGCGTTTCTTGCGGGCCAGGAGGACTTTCTGGAACGGTTCCGAGAACTTCACCAGGGCGGTATTGGCGGGGCTTGCAGCCGGTGGCGTTCCTGACCCTGAATCGCCCGAGGATTCCGGGAGAGGGCCGGATCGCGCGGAGGTGGAATCCATCACAGAACGGAAAAATGACGCCTCCGTGGGGACGGCCTCCGGCGGGAGGGAGATCCCACAGTGGTAACATCGCGCGATGCTCCGAAGCAGAACGCCACCGCAGAACGGACACCGCTTCGCCTCCAAGTCGCCCTGGAAGGGTCGACCGCACACCGCGCACGCATCTGCGGTGCGCGGCGCGTCCGCTCCGCACTCGCTGCAGTACGTGGCGCCGCTGGGAGTGAGGGCTCGAAGGGCCATCGTTGTTCCGTTCCCACGAGGAATCGGACAGCCTACTCGTACGCGTTGTACGAGAGGATCTCCGAGAGCTGCTTCCGCCCGTCCGATGGGACGTGTTCCTCCGGGAACCCAAGGGGAGACAACCCGACCACCTTGGCGTCCCGGGGGACGCGGAGCGCGGTCTTCACCTTCTCCTCGTGGAAGGCGAAGACCCAGGAGGTTCCCAGCCCCTCACTCGTTGCGGCCAAACTCAGGTGGGAGAGCGCCATGCCAACGTCAACCGGGTAGGAGGCCATGTACCCGCCAACCGTCGCCTCCGCCTCGTCGAGCCTCGCGCACGCCACGATGATGATCGGGGCGTCCGAGAGGCGCTTTGGATTTGCGGCCGCCGCAGCGACCTGCGTCTTGAGGTCCTCGTCCGTAACGACGATGAACTTCCATGGCTGCAAGTTGTCCGCGGACGGCGCGAGGCGGGCGGCGTTGAAAATCGCTTGGATTTTCTTTTCGGGTACGGGCATCGGTTTGAACTTGCTTGCGCTCTTCCACGATTTGATGGCCTCTAGGACCTCCATTATCTCTTGATCGTTCGGATTTCGAGGTGTGATAATAAGTCTTTCGGGCTGGTTCCGTTCCGAGGCGCCGAGGGATCTCCGGTATGCCCGCGCGCGACAGCGGTGGCCGAGCCGCGAGCCGATTTGGAGAACGAGGCAGGGACGCGAATGGGCAACTCCTAAAGCTTATTAGCCAACCCCAAATCTCGCACGGCCTGTGGGCCCGTAGCTTAGCCCGGTTGGAGCGCCCGGCTGATAACCGGGAGGTCGCCAGTCCAAATCTGGCCGGGCCCACTTCCCCGGAGCTTCGGCGCGCCCCCCCGCTCGGCCCACGGATTTCTTATAGCCCGTCCCGGTTCGCCCAATCTGGATGACGAACGTAAGCATCCGGGCTGGGGAACTCGGTGACCTCCTTGGCGTGCAGCTTTCCACGGAGGAGCTGATCAATCGCATCACCATGATGGGTGCCGGCCATGAGGCGACGGACGGGGACGTGATCACGTTCGACATCTTCCCGTCGCGGCCCGACATGTACAGCGTCGAAGGCATCGCGCGATCCCTTCGGGGAT
>CAYOUM010000045.1:0-7535 GCA_964407185.1 uncultured Methanomassiliicoccales archaeon
GGAAGAGTTGCGGAAGCGAGGTTGGAAACCGGAGGGCCGTCCGTTTGAGATCCCGAACGGACCGTGCTACGTCTTCGAGGACCCAATCGGAAACCGGTTCGGAATCTTTCAAAACGTGCGGCCGCGTCCCTTCGAGCAATCTAACTCCAGTCACTCCACGACCCCTACCTCCCAGCAGACATAGGGCCGCCGCATGCCGCGCAAAGGATATCCGCGTCTGGGCTGTCGAACCCCGTGAGGTCGGCCCATCCACGATGGAATTCGACCGGCTGCCGGCTACGAGGGAGGAGGGGTTTCACGAAGGTTTTCCGATGCCCGCACGGTGTTCGAGAGGAGCATCGCAATCGTCATGGGCCCCACGCCTCCTGGGACCGGCGTGATTGCCTGCGCGACCTCGCGGACTTCATTGAACTTGACGTCGCCAACCGTCCGATAACCCTGCTTCTTTGTCGCGTCCGGGATGCGGTTGATGCCGACATCGATCACGACGACGCCCGGGCTCACCATGTCCGTTGTGACGAACTCCGGTTGGCCAATTGCTGCGACGAGGATGTCCGCACTCCGGGTGACCATCCGCAAGTCGCGGGTTGCAGAATGGCAAACTGTGACCGTGGCATTCGCGCCCTTTGCCTTCTGGACAAGGAGAGCCGCGAGTGGCTTGCCAACAATGTTGCTCCGTCCGAGGATGACGACGTGCTTCCCACCCGGGTCGTGTCCGCTTCGGAGGAGGAGTTCGACAACGCCGACCGGTGTGGCGGGTGCGAACCTGGGGGTACCGATGAGGAGCAAGCCGACGTTCTCGGGATGAAAGCAGTCAACGTCCTTCCGGGGTGAGACGGCGGACACGGCCTCGATCGCAGGAATCTGTGGCGGGAGCGGCTGTTGCACGAGGATGCCGTGGATCGTTGGGTCCTCGTTGAGCTGCCCGACTTCGCTCAAGAGACGAGACGCCATTGCGTCGGCGGGCAGCCTTACGGTCACGGAGTGAAGGCCCATTTCCGCGCACGCCTGACCCTTCACCTTCACGTAAAGCGCGGAGGCGGGATTGTCCCCAACAAGGACCGCTGCAAGCCCTGGCGTGACCCCGCTAGCGCGGAGCGCGTCGATCCTCGGACGGAGTTCGGCACGGATTGTTTCCGCGATTTTCTTCCCATCGATAATCTCCGCGCCCATGAACGCGTTGCGTAACAACCTCAGGGATAAAAACGTGCAAGATGAAATCGCGTTTGGCAACCAGACGCGAACGTTCATATTCGGACCGCCCGAATGAACGCGCGTGCTTGCGTCGGGTGATCTGAGGAGCTTGACGGAACGACAACGTGAAGTCCTCAGTATCGTCGTCGAGAACAAGCTGTACCGCGGAAAGGATACCGCGATTCCGGAGATCGCGGAGCGCCTCGGGATCGCACCGGTTGCGGTCTACAAGCACATCCTCGAGATTGAAAAGGACGAGCTATGCCGCGTCACGGTGACGCCGTCCGACAAGGGTACGAAGATTCACGAGCGTCTCTCCTTAGAGCCGCGGCCCGTGCGTCGTGTGACCGCCGAGGCCCTCACGCCGCCGCGACGAACGATTCTCGAGTACCTCTCAACGCGCCCCGACGCCACCGCGATGGAACTGTCGGAAGAACTCGGAATGACCGAGTATGCGGTCAGCAACCACCTCCGCGTCCTCGAGGCGATTTCCCTCATCACGAAGCAGCGGGGCCGGGCCGTGAAGCGCGGAGTGCCGCCCTATGTCTATAACGTGACGGGGCATGGCCGTGCCGTGGTCCACTGACCGGACAATCGGACAAGGACCCCTCCCTAAGCCACAGAAAACGGGTTGCTGAACGGCGGGTCAAAGGAGGGGGGAGGTTGCCATCCAACAACCCGATTTTAACTACCTGACCTACCATAAATAGGTTCGCCGTCGGGCGATCCGGGGCCATATAGACGGGACACCACAGCCTAACAACCGACTCCAATCACACGTCGGGTTTATCGCCGTTCCGACCATTCCGTGCCCCGGATGCAGACGGACCTTGTCGTTGTCGGCGCGGGGCCAGCCGGAGGGATGGCCGCACTCGCGGCGGCGCGCGGCGGGTTGGACGTCGCGTTGCTCGACAAGAAGCGAATTGTTGGCGAGCCCGTCCAATGCGCGGAGGGAGTTAGCCGCCTTGCACTCGAATCGAATGGCCTTCCGCCCGATTCCGGGTTTGTCCGCCAGGCGGTGCGGGGCGCAAGAGCGGTGATGCCGAACGGCAAGGGGTTCGCAATCACAAACCTCCCTGGCTACGCCGTCGACCGCGCCGCATTGGATCAAAGGATTGCGGATGCTGCCGTCCAGGCGGGCGCGGAGATATTCCTCGGAGAACGGGTCAGGTCGGTCGGCCGCGTAGGTGGCGAATGGGAAGCGCGCTCGGACAGACGTTCCTGGATCGCCCCCATGATCATCGCGGCGGACGGACCGACAAGCCTGGTCGCCCGCTGGACGGGCCTTCTCAGAAGCGCGGATGCGATCCCCGCCTACGAATGGCGGTTCGATGCAACCGAAGTGCCGTCCCCCGATCCCGACCGATTCTTGCTATACTTCGCACATCGCTACGACGGCGGTTACGCATGGATCTTCCCCCGCGGCGACCAAGTGAACGTCGGTGCGGGCGGGCATGTGGATGCCCACCGGGCACTCCGAGAGTTCTGCCGCGACAAAGGAATCGATCCGGCTCGGCGTCGAGCGACGATCGCTGGCCAAGTTCCGTACCGTTACTCATTCCGGCGTTACGCCGCCGACGGCGTCGCAATTGCGGGCGACGCAGCAGGGGTCACGAACCCCTTGAACGGCGGGGGCATCCATGCTGCGCTCTACTCTGGCCGCGTGGCGGGCGAACTCGCAGCGGCCGGACAGCTCGACGCGTATGATCGCGTGATCCGGAACTCACCGTTTCTCGATCCACTCCTCTGGTGGATGATCGATCGCATCCGAACTTGGGACGACGACGTCCTGAACTTCATCGGAGACCTTCTCGAGGACGGCAACTGGCAAACGCTGTCAATCCCCTCCGGACTCCGACGAGCCCTCCGCAAGCCCGGGATGCTCGCGCATGCAAGGGAGTTCCTGCGCCTCCGGCGAGCGGTTGCCCTGACGGAACTCTACGGCTGGTGAGGTAGCCCGCCCAGCGCACGGCGCAAGGCCTCGCGGCTTTTCCAGAAGAAGCCGAAGAGCGATTCCTCAGCCTGAACGAACACAAGGAGACGGAGGGTCGACGTCGCCTTTCGCGAGGCAACGATCCGCACCGCGTATGCGTTATCCTGCGGGTCGAGACCATGAAAGCTCGCCTGACCCGTGAACTCCTCGCCCGCACGGTGCGTCTTCTCCTCGACCTTCTCCAAACCTTGTGCAGCAAGGGTCGAGACAAGAAGATCGAACAGAGCCTGGGCGTCGTGCGGGAGAGGCATCGTCTCCTGAATCGAAAAAGAGCGCGAAGCACGCTCCTTCAAAGCGCTTGGCGTGACGTACACCGGCCTCGTCAAGGGCGGCCGAAGGTCCAACCGCATCGGAGACACGATTCCCTCGACAGATACCTTTGACTCCCCCACACGATACTGCATGCGACCGCCCAACTCGACCTCTGACGGTTCTCCAACGAGATCCACGCGGAACGACGCGGTTCCGAATGTTCCCGGTTGCAGGATGGGAATCGACTTTGGAGGCTCGACGATTCGGAAGGCGCCGTGGACGACATGTGGCCGGATGACGACGTCGCGGACCGTGGCGTCGCCAGGATTCCTGACGGTGATGTGGTAAATCAGGTGGGTGGGCTCGAAATCGACACCAGGCTCGAACCGCACGTCTGCCCGGGGGGAGGGCGCGCGTTTGGCGCGCTTCGCGGGAAATGCGAGGGCAAGGAACCACGCAGCGCGCGACATGGAGACGGTTGCGAAATCAGACCCGCCCGATAAAGAAGTGTGCCCACGTGTGCGAAAAGGCTTTAGGCACGCGGGCGGGATGGGGCCTCGTGGGGGCGGAGTATCGAGACGGCCATGAAGAGCGGTTCGCGACTTGAGCGCATCCTTTCGAGGAAGGAATTCGCCGTCACTGCCGAGGTTGCACCGACGGCTTCCGCGGATCCCTCCGAATTTCTCGCAGCCGCGCGGACGATGCGTGGCCACGCGGACGCGTTCAATGTAACGGACTGCCCGCGCGCCCTGGTGAAGATGTCGAGCTGGGCGGGCGCCACGCTACTGCTCCGGGAGGGCATGGAGCCGGTGATGCAGATCACGACCCGAGATCGGAATCGGATTGGCTTGCAGGCGGACATCCTCGGTGCCGCGGCGATGGGCGTGCAGAACGTGTTGTGCCTGCGCGGCGACGACCCGTCTTTGGGGAACGAGAAGGACGCCAAACCCGTGTTCGACCTCGAGACCGAGGAGTTCATCGAAACCCTGCGGAGGTTGCGGGACGGTGGCACGCTTCGGGGTGGCGACGCCGTCGACACGCCTCCGCGGCTGTTCATTGGCGCGACCGCGGATCCTTTCGGCGGGGATCCAGAGGGCGCGTTTGTAGCGCTCCGCGAAAAGGTCGAAGCGGGTGCGGACTTCATCCAAACCCAAGGGATCTACGATCTCGACGCGTTCGATGAGTGGATGCACTTGGTGCGGAAGGAGTGGCTTCATGTGAAGGTGCACATCATGGCGGGTGTGATTCCCCTAAAGTCCGCGAAGATGGCCCGGTTCATGACCGAGAAGGTACCGGGCGTCACCGTGCCGAAGGATATCATCACAAGGCTCGACCGTGGGTCGAATGCGAAAGCAGAGGGGATTCAGATTGCCGTCGAGGGGATCGGGCGTCTGCGAGAAATCGAAGGCGTTTCCGGCGTCCACATCATGGCCGTGAATTGGGAGGACGCGGTACGCGCAATTGTGAAAGAGGCGGGGCTCTATCCAAGACCCGCAATTGAGGTGCGCGCGACCTAATTCGATTCGATACGAAACCTTAATGCCGCGGTCCCCATGTTATCGCGGTAATCCGAATGCCGGGCGGTCGACGCGCGATCTTGAGCGTGTCGGATAAACGCGGCATCGTGGAGTTTGCAAAGGGACTCGTATCCGTCGGGTACGACCTTCTCGGTACGAACGGTACAGCGAAGGTCCTCCGCGCGGAGAACGTGCTCGTGGAGAGCGTATCAGACTATACGGGTCATCCTGAAGTCCTGGGCGGGCGCGTGAAGACCCTGCACCCGAAAATCTTCGCGGCCATCCTCGCAGTCGAGGGCAACGAGGAGGATCTCGAGCGGCACAGCGTCGAGCCCATCGACCTTGTAGCTGCGAACTTGTACCCCTTCGAGGAAACCGTCGCTCGGCCTGGCGTCAGCCACTCGGAGGTGATCGAGAACATTGACATCGGCGGGGCCGCGCTGATCCGAGCCGCCGCAAAGAATGCACAGCGGGTGACGGTCGTCGTGCGGCCCTCCCGATATCCTGAGGTGTTCCGTGCGCTCCGTTCCGGCGGCGTTCCTCCCCCGATGCGCGAGGAGCTCGCGCTCGAGGCGTTCGAGTATACGAGCGGTTACGATGCCGTGGTCTACAACTACCTCGCCCACCGAAAAGGCATGTTGTTCCCGCCCGCCCTTCGGCTTGCCCTGCCGAAGATCAGTGACCTCCGGTATGGCGAGAATCCCCACCAGAGGGCTGCGTTATATCGGGAGAGCGTTCCCTACGCCTCTGTGGGGAACGCGGAGCAGCTCGGCGGCCGGGAGATGTCGTACAACAATATCCTGGACCTCGACGCGGCGCTCCGAATCCTGATGGAGTTCGAACGACCTGCGGGGGTCGTGGTAAAACACACGAATCCGTCCGGGGTCGCTCTCGCGGACAGGATCGTGGACGCGTACCGGACCGCCCACGCGACGGACCCAATCTCCGCGTATGGCGGGATCGTCGGGGTGAATCGGATGGTGGATGAGGCGACGGCGCAGGCGATGAAGCCGCACGTGCTCGATGCCGTGATCGCCTCCGGGTACGAGCCCGCTGCACTGGAAATCTTGAAACAGAAGAAGAAAGGGGATTTCCTCATCGTGCGGACCCGAGGCGAGTTCCGGAGAGACCACGACCTGGACATGGTCCGTGTCCTCGGGGGCTTGCTCGTGCAAACGACCCACTACCCCGACCTCAGACCCGAGGCGCTGAGGGTCGTGACGACGGCCGCGCCGACGCCAGATCAGGTGCGGGACATCCTGTTCGCGACGAAGGTGAGCCGCTACGTCAAGTCGAACTCAATCGTCCTCGCGAGGGGAGAGCGTACGGTCGGGATCGGCGCGGGCCAGATGAGTCGCGTGGACGCCTGCATGCTGGCATGCTACAAGGCGCGGGAGGCGGCGAGACGTAGCGTGGCAGTGAGCGATGCCTATTTTCCGTTTCGCGACGGCATCGATGAGCTTGCGAGGGGCGGCATCGCCGCGATTGCACAGCCCGGTGGGTCGATTCGCGACTCCGAGGTCATCGCCGCCGCCGACGAACACGGAATGGCGATGGTTTTCACTGGTCTCCGATTGTTCAAACACTGAGGGGGATGATGGGTCGAATCAACGTCGGTGTGCTCGCATCCGGTCGAGGCACGGACTTCCAAAGCCTCATAGACGCGACAGAACGGGGGGAACTCGACGTAACCCTCGCCGTGCTTGTGTGCAACGTGCCCGGAGCCCCGGTCATCGAAAGAGCGACCCGCCACGGAATCCCGCACGCGGTTGTCGACCACAAGACATTCGGCAAGGACCGGGAGTCGTTCGAGCGGGAGGTCGTGAAGATCCTCCGCGCGTACAACGCTGATCTCGTCGTCTTCGCCGGGTTCATGCGACTCGTCACTTCGTATTTCATCAACGAGTTTCGGAATCGAATCATCAATATCCATCCCAGCCTGTTGCCCGCCTTCCCCGGCACGCACGCGCAGGAGGATGCGATCAAAGCGGGTGCAAAGGTGAGTGGGTGCACGATTCACTTTGTGGACGAGAGCCTCGACGGCGGCCCGATCATCGTGCAGAAGGCCGTCCCCATCTTCGACGACGACACGCCCGAGACCCTTGCCGACCGGATCCTTGCGCAGGAGCACATCTTCCTCCCCCCCGCGGTTCGCCTATTCGCGGAAGGACGGCTCTCCATCGATGGAAGGCGTGTGCGAATCAACCGGGAGAGCCTCAGGCTCCCCCCGATGGCATGAGGATTCGAGTCGGCCGGCATGAGAGACGAGGATCGGCAACTCTCCCCCTCCTGGGAAACCCCACTGCTGGCCGCGCCAGGACTTCCAAACCGAGGGGCTGAGACGACCTACGCAAGACTTATCCCCCGCCGACGATTCGACCGCGCGGGGACGGTCCGATGAAGGGCGTCGGCAAGTTTGGCGAAGTCATGGCCGGAGAAAAAGCACGCGCAGACTACGCGGCCGCAACGGAGAAGCTCCTGCGGATCATCCGGAGCGGAAGTCAGCAAAAGGCAATCCTGGACTTCGTCGTCAGAGAGTTGCGCCGATTCCCCCACTACAGTTGGGTGGGCGTCTACGT
>CAYOUM010000045.1:7545-9424 GCA_964407185.1 uncultured Methanomassiliicoccales archaeon
ACTTGCCCTTCGGGCGTGGAACGGGCCCGCGGCGACGCAACACACCCGAATTCCGATTGGCAAGGGGATCTGCGGCCTCGCCGCGCGGACGCGGGAAACCGTCGTTGTGGGTGACGTATCGAAGGATCCTCGGTATCTGGAGTGTTTCCCGAGCACTCGGTCCGAAATCGCCATCCCAGTCGTGCGGGATGGCACCGCAATCGGACAGATCGACATCGACTCGGATCGAGTCGATGCCTTTGACGAAGAGGATCAGTCATTCCTAGAGCGGATTGCTGAGGAACTCGTCGAAATCCTCTGAGGCCCGAGGCCTCGAAGTCACGCCGCCCTCGCCTTAGCGTAGATCTATCAGAGACGAAACTCGCCCCACACCCGCACGAACGTGTCGATCTGGTCTGGCCTCGCGAGCTCGTACGTCACCATGAGCCGGGCTATGTCCCGACCGTGCTCGATTCGATACCCCCTCGCTTCGTCGCGGGCGAGTATTTCTCCGGCGACGAGTTTTTTCAGATGGTGTGTGAGCGTTGACGCGGAAACGGGAACCTGTTCGAGAATCTCCCGATGCGGCGCACCTTCCCGCTCCATTAGATATGAGATCACGAGGAGGGGGACCCGCTGACGGAGAAACCCGAGAATCGTCTTTTCTCGATCCGATAGCGCGGGCTTCGCGGCGGGATCCCCGATCGGGTACCGAGGATAGAACCGTTTGTACTCGCCGTCCATGACGGAGGTCACGAGCTCGTGTTTCTCGAGGAATCGCAGGTGGTAGTCCGAGAGCGTGATTGGGAGGCTCGTCGCACGGGCAATCTCGCGCAGGTGGTATCCTGGCCTTGCCCGGACGAATTCGTATAGGGCCTTGCGGGCCCGCACCGCCAGAATTTCCTCTCGGGCCATGGAGGTCGCGACCCTACTCTAGCGCCGCAACGTGACCCCGTAAAACAGCCCGAGGATAACGAGATCGAATGCCCCAGTAACGACAAAGAGAGTCGCGAGATCGAGTCGCCCGATGAAGAGGACGACCGTGAGGACGATGCCTTTCGCGAGAAACAAAGCGAACGCGACGGTTAACAGGAGGAGCCAGCGATCCCGCGTTCGGCGGTAAGCGATCGACCCGATGATTGTGAGCACGAGGGCGAGGACACTCAATCCGGCGGCGATGATGTTTTCAATCGCCATCGAGGGACACCCGCGACGGCGACAGACCCACCGTCTTTAAAGGTTCGCTACTGTGCGCGGCGGCGCCGCCGCGCGAACACGGTAAGCACGACGACGCCCGCAATCGCGCCGAGGCCGGCGATGTAGAGGATCGGATTCCACTCGAGGGGCGCCTTCCCAATCCGCTCTACCTGGGACCAGAAGGCGCTGGATTCAACGCCCATCTTCGGGTCGTGAAAGATCACGGTCCCCGGATCATAGACGAGGTAGAACTCGAGTCCACCCTCGGTGGGCGAAAGATCCGTGGCACGAACCGGGCGTTCTACGCCGTCGACCCTCGCAGTATTCGACCAAGAGAAGAAGAGGAATCCCAGCGGGCCCGAGACGTTCAGCTGGGATTCATCCGATGCCCAGCCCCGCGCCTCGTCCACCGTGCCAGTCTCGATGCGAGCGCCATACGTCTCGTGTGTGCTGATCTCGAGCTTCAGCCCTAGCATCGTGTCCGCGCGCGTCAGAGGCCATCCGATGATCTTGATGGTGACCTTGACCTCCATCGGGGTCACGAGGCCCCCGCCAATACGGACGAACCTCTGGGAGGCGCCCGCCGAGACCACCACAAACCCGGCGGGTGGAAAGGCGCCGAGAAGTGTCGAGTTGAAGAGGAACTGTCGGCCGCCGTCGTCCGTCGCGAACTTGTAACTGTCGACTTCCCAGTACATGTTGG
>CAYOUM010000046.1:0-8573 GCA_964407185.1 uncultured Methanomassiliicoccales archaeon
CATCCAAGCTCTGGGCGGGGCGATCATGGCCGTCGGCGTCGTCCTGATGTATCGCCAGCCCTCCGTGTCGTCGGGTCCGCACGGGGAGGTCACGTCCGGAGTTGAAGGAGACAAAGGTGGAGTGCCTAAGGATTAAGTGCGCGGGCAGGAATCGTCAGCGGCGATGCCTTCTCCGGGAGGAACCCCCTTTGCGGTCCTTGTCTCTCTCGTGCAGAACCTTGAGGGGACGTCAAAGCGCCTCGAGAAGCGCCGCCTGATCGCGGAGTTTCTCCACTCTGTGCAGCGCGTGGAAGTCTCGCTTGCAGTGTTGCTGATCGTTGGCCGGATTTTTCCGGAGGCCGATTCGAAAGCGTTGAACGTGGGGTGGGCAACCCTCCAGAAAGCGTTAGGGTCAACCCGCCAAGCGAGGCTCGACGCTCGGCCGCTCACGATTCTCGACGTCCACCGTGCGTTCGAGGAAATCGCGGCCACGAGCGGTCCGGATTCCGTCCGGGGGCGTCGGCGCCTCCTTCAGAGCCTTCTCGGCCAGGCGAGTCGGGAGGAGCAGGACATTATCCTGAAGAACATCTCCGGCGAGATGCGGATCGGCGTGAACGAGGGCGTGATGCTCGAAGCGATTGCGGACGCCGCGCAGGTCGATTCCGAGATGGTACGCGTTGCGCACATGTTCTCAGGGAATCTCGGCAAGGTCGCGGAAATCGCTCTCTTCGAGCGCACCGACGGGCTCGCATCCCTCGGCCTCCGCCTCCTTTATCCCGTGAAGCCGATGATGGCGGAAATGGCGGAGGACCTCGACGATCTCCTTCGCGAGCACGGCGGGACGACGGCCGTCGAATACAAGTTCGATGGAGCGCGGATCCAGATCCACCGGGACGCCGGGAAGGTGCGAGTTTTCAGCCGCCGCCTCACGGACGTGACAGACAGCGTGCCGGAAGTCGTCGAGATCGCGCGCTCCCTCCCGGCTTCATCGTTCGTCCTTGAGGGCGAGGTCGTCGCAATCGACGAGAGGGGCCGTCCTCGCCCCTTTCAGGAACTCATGCGCCGATTCCGTCGCGTCCACGACATCGGGGCGGTTCGTCGGGAAATCCCCCTGCGGCTGTATCTCTTCGATCTCCTCCATCTTGATGGTCGGACGCTCATCAACGCACCGTATCGGGAGCGATGGGCCGCCCTCGAGCCGCTCGTGCCCGCCGAACTTCTTGCGAAGCGAATCGTGACATCGAGCCGGGCCGAGATCGAGGCCTTCCTGAAGGAGGCGATCGACGCGGGCCATGAGGGCCTCTTGGCGAAGCAGCTCGAGTCCACGTACTCAATAGGAAAGCGGGGAAAGAAATGGTTCAAGATCAAGCCCGCGGACCGCCTCGACTGCGCAATCATCGCCGCGGAATGGGGCCATGGCCGTCGGGAGGGCTGGCTCTCGAACTACTGGCTCGCGGTCCGTGACGAACGGACCGGAGCCTTCCAGATGATTGGGAAGACGTTCAAAGGTCTCACGGACGAGGAGTTCGACGCGATGACAAAGCGGCTCCAAGAGTTGAAGGAGCGGGAGGAATCATGGGTCGTCCACGTGCGGCCCGAGGTTGTCGTCGAGGTCGCATACAACGAGATCCAGCGTAGCCCTCACTATGCATCGGGGTTTGCTCTCCGGTTTGCGCGGATTGCGCGGATTCGAGAGGACAAGGGGCCGAACGACGTCGACACCTACGAGCGATTGCAGGAGATTTACGCGAAGCAGTTCGAGCGTAAGGGCCGAGCATTCGAAGAAACCTAGCGCCCCGGATCGCTCCGAGCCCTCGACGCTGGCCCTCTACCCCCGATTGCTCCGAAATAGGCTGTGAGGAAAATCCCGGCCAGCGCGAAGACGCCCCCGAACGCAACGAGCGGCGAGGGTGTCTCCGCGAGGAGGAGCCACGCGAGGAGAGACGATCCGATCGGTTCCCCGACGAGGCTCAGAGAAACAATCGCTGCAGGGACAAATCGGAGCGACCAGTTGTACAATGTGTGCCCGCCAATCTGCGGAATCACCGCCATCGCAAGGAAGAGGAGGAATTCTGCTGAAAGGTCTCCCTCCGGGAGAAGAGCACCTGTGGGCGCGGCGAGCGCAAAGAGCGTCATCGCGGCGGTTGCATACACGACGAACGCGTATACCGGGAGTGACACCCTTTGCCGGAGTTGACGGCCCGCCAAGAAATAGATTCCCGCCATCACGCCACCCAGAAGCGCCAGCAAGGTTCCGGCGAGTGTGGTGGGTGAGACGCTCGCACCTGCGATCGCGATGGCCGCGACGCCTGTCATTCCGAGTCCGATTCCGACCGCGGTCGGTGTACTCACGCGCTCACCCAGCACGAAATGCGACACAATTGCGACGAGCACGGGGTGAGACGTGACGAGGATCACGGAGCTTGCGACGGTCACGCCCTCGGTCTTCAGCGATGTGATCCAAAACGCGAAGTGCGCCGCCAGCATGACACCTACGCCCGCCATGAAGCCAAGGTCGCGACGCGAAATCGTCCGCAAGGGCGTGACTCGCTCCGTGGCCGCAAACGGCAGGATGATCAGCGATGCAAACGTGAGGCGGTACATCGCAATCGTGATCGCGTCCGACTCGGACCACCGGATGAAAATCGAGGAAAAGGAAACAGAAACCACGGCGAGGACGATCGCCAGGTATGGACTCCCTCGCATCGCCGGAGAACTGCGCGAGCGCTATGTAATGGCTGCGCCACTTCGGCGGAGCCGTCACGGTCCAGAAGGGGGTCCGCGGGGCGGCGGTGGCGGATACGCCTCGGGCGGCAACGGTGAAGGTGCCTGGGGCGCCCTCTCTTGCGTTGTCGGATACGTCCACCCGCCGGCTCCCTCGCGTCGCCGAAGGACCACAAAGGCCAACGCGGCGAGGATGCCCATCGCGGCGACGCCGATCCCAACAAGGAGCGCGAGAGAGGATCCTGGGTTCTGGTATCGGTACTCCGTAAGGCTCTGGGTACCCGCCGGAGTCCCGCCTGCATCATAGCTGTCCGTTCTGACGATGTTTCCGACGCCCTCTGAGTAGTAAGAGAGAGTGTACGGATTCCCGGAGGCCGGCGTCCGGATGACCGCAGCTCGGAACGTGCCCGCAGGGACCGTGACATCGACTTCGGCCGTCACGACGCCAGAATAGGAGACGATCTGTGAATTCGAACCCAGGCCGCTCGTTGTCGTCTGCGTCGTCGACTTGGACCAGCTGCTCCCTGGGGACAGGGGAAAGACCGCAATTGACATCGGCGGGTCATACGTAATCGTGAACTCCCCGAGAAAGAAGATGGACCCGTTCGTCCGGACCGTGGCGAGGTCACTTTCCACAACCCAATTGTGGAACGTGAGCGTGATCGTCGTCCCGCCGCTCATGACCGATGTCGACATCGTTGTGCGCCACGTGACGTAGGTTGTGGCGCCCACCGTGACCGTGGTCTTGTCGATGACCGATTGACGGATCGTGGCGGTCGTGCCGCCCTCCGTGGACGTGTACACCCAGTAGTCCCCCGAGGACCACGACGGGCGGTCCTGGGCGGCAGCCGCTCGGCCCGCCATCCCGACGCATGCGACACCGAGGAGGATCAGGCCTAGGCCAACGACGATGGCTTTCCTGGGAGGATTCACGGAAGCATCCCGCACAGGTCGATGAGGCACGGTTCATATGAGTCTGCCGACGCGAGAATCGCGTGGAGGAGTCCTTTTGTCCCGTGCGGGCATACGGAAGACGGGGAATCGGGAATGCGCGTGGTAGATGTGCGGACGGTTGCTGTGATTGGCGCTGGAGCGATGGGCGCCGGGATTGCCCAGACGTGTGCCCAAGTCGGCTACGACGTCACGATGCGGGACATCGACATGCGATTCGTTGAGGCCGGCTTCCGCCGGATCCGAGAGCCGCTCATGAAACGGGTCGAGAAGGGCAGGATGACGAAAGAGGAAGTCGACCGGATCCTTGCGAAGGTCCACGGGACCGTCGTCTTGAAGGAGGCCGTCGCCGACGCGCAGGTGATCATCGAGGCGATTATCGAGAAAATGGATGCGAAGAAGGCGCTGTTCCAGGAACTGGACCTCCTGTGCCCGCCGGACGTGATCTTTGCGACGAACACGTCGTCCCTCAGCATTACGGAGATGGCGAATGTCGCGAAGCGGGCGGACCGGTTCGTCGGAATGCACTTCTTCAACCCTGCACCCGTGATGAAGCTCGTTGAAATTATCCGCGGTTCCGAGACGAGCGATGCGACCGCCGCGTTCGCGAGGGAGTTCGCGATGAAGCTGGGGAAGGACCCCGTCGAAGTGAAGGATTCGCCGGGATTCGTCGTGAACCGGCTCCTCGTCCCGATGATGAATGAGGCGTTCAACCTCCTCTTGGAGGGCGTCGCGAGCCCGGAGGACATCGACAAGGCAATGAAGCTCGGGGCGAACATGCCGATGGGTCCCTTCGAACTCGCGGACTACACGGGCCTCGACGTGGGCCTCGACGTCATGGAGGTCCTCCACCGGGAAATGGGCGACGCGAAGTTCCGGCCCTCTCCGCTCCTCCGGAAGTACGTGCGGGCGGGCCGTTTCGGCCGAAAGGCGGGCCGCGGGGTGTACGAATATTCGGAGGGCTGACGCGGTCCGTCAGCGAGGCGGTCCCTCCGGGGGCATCGGCAGGGGCTCCGGGAAGGGAGGCATCGGTTCGACCGCGGGGGGTCTCCGCCGCCGGAGGGCGACGAGGACTACGACCACTGCGGCGATGACGACGAACGCGATGATCATCCAGACGAGGACCGTCAGACCGAGGACGACCTGGCCGAAGAATCCGGGACCTTGGTAGTGGAACGAGGTCAATCGCAAGGAGCTCTGCTCGACGCCGGAGCTGTCGTGGAACCGCACGAGAGCCCAATTGCCGACTGCGGCGGACCAGTAGTTCACGCTGTAGGTGCCGTTCGCGCGGCTCGTCTCCCTCAGCGGCGTCGTGGTGAAGTTCCCTGCGGGCACGGAGACCGTCTCATCGGCGAGGACGACGAAATCCGTCGTGAGGCCCTGGCTCGAGTATTCCGTCGTCCCACTCGAGGATCGGGCCGCGACCCAGACGATCGTGGTCGAACTCCACGCGGCTCCCGCTGCCAAGGGCCACTGAATCCTTTGGGGTGGATCTCCAGAAATGGTGAGCGTGGTCTCCGCGGAGACGTTCCCAAAGGTGAGGTTCACGACGGCCATCAGCTGTACGATCGCGAGGGTGTCCGTGCTGAACCAGAGGTCTGCGGGGATCGTGAACGAGAGGCTCCCGAAGGGAATCGTTAGGGTTGCATCAACGTGATACGTCGGGTACAGCGTGCCGTTCACGGTCACACTTTCCGCTCCCGTCACGTCCATCCGGATGCTCCCCGTCGTGGTTGTGCCACCGGAAGTCGAGCTCAATGAATACGCCCAGAAGTCCCCCTGCGTCCACACGGGTTTTTCCATCGCCGCACTCGCGGTGAAGGGAATGGCCAGGCCAGCAGAGAGCAACAGGAGAGCGAACCCGCATCCCAGGATTCGCGCTAGCGTGTGCATCCCACTTGTGGGCCAAACGGACTCGCCCGCTATGAGCTTAGCGGTGAGAGGCGACCCCGAACGTTCATCCGCCTTCCTCCATTCCACGAGGGGCGTACGGTGATGCCCGACTTCGTTCACGTTGAAGTGGGGGACCGGCTCGCAGTCGTCCGAATCGATCGGCCCCCCGGTGAACGCCCTGAACTCTACCGTGCTCGAGGAACTCTTCGAGGTCTTCTCGGGGGTCGGAGTCCGCAAGGATGTCGGCGTGATCGTCCTCATCGGGGCGGGGGAGAAAGCGTTCGTCGCGGGGGCGGACATTGCGGAGATGGTCGGGAAGAGCGCCATCGAGATGCGGGAGTTCTCGCGGAAGGGTCGCCGCCTCGGCGACGTCATGGGCAGGATCCCCCAGCCCGTGATCGCGGCGATTAACGGGTACGCGCTTGGCGGTGGGTGCGAACTTGTGCTCGCGTGTGACATTCGGATTGCATCCGCGCGAAGATCGGTCAGCCCGAGGTGAACCTCGGGATCCTGCCGGGATTCGGCGGTACCCGGCGCCTCCCGCGGCTGATCGGTGCGGGATGGGCCGCCGAGCTGATTCTTACCGGCGAGCCGGTCGATGCCGCGATGGCGGAACGGATGGGGCTCGTGAACCGCGTTGTGGCTCCCGAAAGACTGCTGGACGAAGCGAAGGCAATCGGACGGAAGATCCTGGAGAAGGGTCCGCGGGCGATTGCCCTCGCGAAGGCCTCGATTCGGGAGGCCATGGAGACATCCCTCGGTGCGGGCTTGTCGTTTGAAACGGAAGCGTTTGGCCTCGTCGGCGCGACCCAGGACAAGGTCGAGGGGATGCGCGCGTTCTTGGAGAAGCGAAAACCCACGTTCAAGGGCGAATAGCTACTCGTACGATTCGGCTTCTTCCTGGAGGTCGATGACGACCTGCTCGAGGACCTCTTCGAAGGAGTTGCTGGTGTACTCCCGCATCCCGCCAATCTCGCTCTGGATCCGCGCGATGTACCGGTTCGAGCTCTTCAGGAACTCGACGTTAACCAGCGACTCTTCCATCGGACAGCCTCTCGTTCGCTCCGCGCGGGCGTCAGCTCGAAAAAAGGCGTAAAAGAGTTCTCTATTTAAGCGTTGCCAACAGATTCTCGGCGAATCGTCATGGACCCCTGGCCCGACGTCTCACGAGGAGTCCGAGCCTCGCAGCGCCCCCGAGGGATCTCGACGAACGCCCCGAATACGAGGACGCGCTCAACCCATTCACCAGATTCCAGAACCCCCGCGCAACGTTGAAATAGAGGGCGCCCATCGGACGCGTTCGCCACGTCAGAACGAGGAGTGAGCGGTTGGGAAATATCCGGCCGACGTACATCAAACGCGTCGCGATCGAGCTCGTCGAGCGCTACCCGGATGAGTTCACGAACGACTTCGAGCACAACAAGCAGAAGGTCGCGGAACTCACGGATGTGCAGCACCCGGAGATGCGAAACCGGATTGCCGGATATGTGACGCGATATCGCAAGCTGCAGCACGCGTCCTGATTCCCCGCGAGCTTCTTGCTTGGCGGGGCTCACCCCGCTCGAGAGCGTGACACGAAGCGAAGCATGACGTTCGCAATCGAAACGAAGGACTTGGTGCGGGTCTTCAAGCCGTCGAGGAAGCTGTTCAAGCGCAAGCGAGCTTCGAACAACGAGGAGGGCGACCAGCAGGGCCCCGTGACCGCGCTCGACACCGTGTCCGTTCAGATTAGCGATGGCGAGCTGTTCGGCCTCCTTGGGCCGAACGGCGCGGGCAAGACGACGCTCATCAAGATCCTGTGCACGCTGCTCCTTCCGACCTCCGGCCATGCGTGGGTCGCGGGCCATGAAGTGACGAAGGACGTGTTCCCGATCCGAGAGAGGATCAACATGGTGAGCGGCGGGGAAACGAGCGGGTACGGTCTCCTCACGACGCGCGAGAACATCTGGATGTTTTCCCAGTTCTACGGCGTCGTGAGCCGGGTGGCGAAGGAGAGGATCGACGAGCTCCTCAAGACGTTCGGCCTCTGGGAGAA
The DNA here is from genome assembly GCA_964407185.1 of uncultured Methanomassiliicoccales archaeon. Taxonomy (GTDB): domain Archaea; phylum Thermoplasmatota; class Thermoplasmata; order RBG-16-68-12; family RBG-16-68-12; genus EA-19. Next base: position 7,583 of record CAYOUM010000046.1, read on the forward strand.
GCGAGACGCGAAGGTGCGCACGCTATCGTCGGGCCAGCGGCAGAAGATGAACATGATCCGAGGCTTTGTGACGGACCCGGTCATCCTGTTTCTTGATGAGCCCACGCTTGGCTTGGATGTGAACGCAAGTCGTGTGGTCCGAGACTACGTGAAGCAGTGGACCCGAACACAAAAAGGGAAGACGGTCCTCCTCACGACGCACTACATGATGGAGGCAGACGAGATGTGTGATCGAATCGCCATCATCGACCATGGTCGTATCCTTGCGTGCGACACGCCCGAGAACTTGAAGCGTCGGATCCGCAAGGACACTACGTTTCGCCTCGAGGTCGACTCGATGAAATCGACGTCAATCTTCGGCGGGATCGGGGGCATCAAAAACTTCTCGGCAAAGAACGACATCGGGAAGAACACGACAAACCTGACGTTCATTCTCGAAGATGAGGCCGCAGTGGCGGACATCCTGTCGACGATTCAAGGCCAAGGTTCGAAGGTCCACTACCTTCAGAAGTCGGAACCAACGCTGGAGGACGTGTTCATCAGCATGGTCGGGAGGGGCCTCGAATGACCGTCGCGACCCCCACCGTACCCTCGGGATTGTCGCACCGCCTCCGACTGAATCTCAAGGCAGTCGTCGGGCGCGCCTACCCGCGCGTGATCGGCGCGAACCGCGAGCCCTCGTGGGTCATTTTCGAGGCGGTCCTCCCCCTCCTCGGCATCGCCCGCCTCCCCGGTGTCGCCGACCCCTCCCGCCTCGGCATCGCGACCCTCGCGCTCATCCTTGGCGCAATCGCAGCCGTCGTCGGTGCCGCCAATGCCATCAACTGCTGGCTCGAATGCGATGTAGACCGTCTAATGCAGCGCACCGCCGACCGCCCGCTGGCAGCGAGACGCCTCAATGCCCATCTCGGGCTCACATTTGCAATCGTCCTCGCGCTCCTCGGCCTGCTCGTCCTCGCAGCGGCCACGAACCTTGTGACCACAGCGCTCG
>CAYOUM010000046.1:8654-9413 GCA_964407185.1 uncultured Methanomassiliicoccales archaeon
TGTACACGCCGATGAAACGCCGGAGCCCCTGGGCCCTATTCATTGGCGCCATCCCTGGGGCGATGCCACCGCTCCTCGGATGGACGGCAATCCGAGGCACAATCGACCCGCCCGCCATCGCCCTTCTTGCAATGCAGTTCTTGTGGCAACTCCCCCATTTCTTGGCAATCGCCGCAATGTTCAAAGATGACTACGAGCGCGCTGGCATCCAAACTTTCTTCTCCACCTCGGGCCCTAAAGCGTCACGATTCATTTCCGCATCTGCAGCGTTTCTCCTTATCCCTTTTTCTCTCGGCGTTGCCCATTTCGGAGCGTGGCTGACCGCCGGAAGGGCAACGCTTGGCGCTGGCTTTGTAATGGCAACGTTGGTCTTCTCTCCTCGGCAACTCTTTCTTGCATCGGTAATCTACCTACCGCTCCTTCTCGGCGCACTTTGGATAGCCCCAATCCCCCCAATCCAATGATTGCCAAATCGCGCCGAGCTGTTATCCAATCCTCCAATCCCAATGACCAACATCGTTGTCACCGGCGCGGCCGGCTTTATTGGCTCCCATCTTTGCGAACGCCTTCTCAATGAAGGCCACTCTGTACTCGGGATCGATAGCTTTGATTCTTTTCTCTACGATGCTGCCATCAAACGCCGCAATGCCGCGCTGCTCATGGATAGGCCGCGATTCGAGCTTGCGGAAGTCGACATCTGTTCCAGCTCCAGCCTCGCTTCACTGTTCGCGGGCCAGGAGCTAGTCGTACACTTGGCGG
>CAYOUM010000047.1:0-1469 GCA_964407185.1 uncultured Methanomassiliicoccales archaeon
ATCCACGCCATTCCGCAAAACACGGGGATCACGAGGATGGGGTCAAAGAACAGAAGCCCAATGACGAGGCCGATCGCACCCCAGGCGTAGGCGGAAAGGCGTTCCGCCTCGTACCCGCGCATCCCAAAAATGGGAATCCGGAGTGCGATCCGCGCAACCTCGATTGCCATCGCCGTCCCGAAGAAGAGGATCAACAAGGATTCGCGAGTCACGCCGTTGGGAAACTGTTCTGGGACGACGTAGTAGCCGAGGAAGATGGGCGAAACCAGGTGGAAGATGCGACGGAACAAGTGCGGCGCAGGCACTTCGTCCACAGCGTCCGCGACGGCCATCGGGCTGAGGCGTTTCGCGACGGCGCGGAGATCGACCGCCTTCACGGGCCGCGCGATTTTGCCTCCGTTATTTGAGGATATGGTAGGCCCTTGAGGAATACTTCGCGGGAATCGTTAAGGCCGGGATCGCGATGCGAGGGAATCGAGGATAGCATGGTCGTTGTCGTGGCGAACCGGATTCCTGTTTCCAAGGGATGGGAGGAGGAGTTCGAACGGCGCTGGCGGGAGCGGACGTGGTCGATTGCGAAGCTTCCCGGATTCCTCGGGACGGAGGTCCTGCGGCCGGTCAAGGGCGACATGTACATCGTGCAGACCCATTGGCGGTCGATGAAGGATTTCGAGCGCTGGACGGAGAGCACGGCCTTTGAGGAAGCGCACGCAAACCCGCCGCCGCGCGAGGCCTTCGCGGGTTCGAACGTCCTCGAGATTCACGAAGTGTTCGCCGGGCGCAAGGCCCCCGCGAGAGATCGAGCGAGGAAGGCGAAGCAGTAAATCCGTCTCCGACGAGTCGTTGGGCCGTCGCCGTTACGTAAAGGATGGGGAGGGTCCGGCGATGGGCTTATCGCCCGCAATCGCGTACGCACAGACGTGCCTATCATCCTCTTCGTCTGCATCGAGAATTCCTTTCGCAGCGTGATGGCGGAAGCGTTCTTCAACGCAAATGCACCGGTAAGCTGGCGGGCGGAAAGCGCCGGCGTCGAGCCGAGGGGGTCGCTGAACCCTCGGGTCGTTCCGCTGATGGCAGAGGTTCGCCTCGACGTCTCGAAGAAAGAGCCGCGTGCGGTGACACGGGACATGATCCGACACGCGTGGCGGGTCGTCACATTCCACTGCATCGATCGATGTCCCGCAGGCGCGGTGACGAAGAACGAGGACTGGTCGATCCCTGGGGCGACGGGGAAGACGGACGCGGAACTCCGCGAGATTCGGGAAGCGGTGCGACGCCACGTCCTCGACCTGATTGCGCGCCTCCCGAAGGGTACGAATTGAAGCGCTGAGATCCTCCTGCGTGTCGTCGGCAAAGGGTCCCATCGCAATTGCGGAGGCGATGAACACGCTGCCCGAACCGTACGACCGGATGGTTTAATACCGATGTCGCATGGTCCCGTTTCGCTTCGGGTAGGAGGGTAGTTTGTG
>CAYOUM010000047.1:1479-9379 GCA_964407185.1 uncultured Methanomassiliicoccales archaeon
AGATCGAGGCCGAGGTGAAGCTTCTCGGACGGCATGTCCAGATGTTGAAAGCGATTAGCGAGAACCAACCGATCGGCATCATTCGACTGAGCGAGATGATGGATGTCCCGCAGCACAAAGTCCGGTACAGCCTCCGGATCCTCGAGCAGGAGGGCCTGATCAAGCCGAGCCCGGAGGGCGCGGTTACCACGGACAGGCTTGAGGCATTTCTGGACTACCTGAAGGGCGTCCTCGACACGATGTCGGGGACGGTCCACGAGCTGCGGAAATCACTCGGTTGAGCCCGTCGCGAATCTTTATCTCACACGCGCCGCTAGGCGCGGACCGTGGCGTCTCCCGCGCTCGTCATCGAGAACCTGTATAAGCGATACGACGGGAAGCCCGCGGTCGAAGGGCTCAGCCTCTCCGTCGTACCGGGCGAGGTGTTTGGCCTCATCGGTCCGAACGGGGCGGGAAAGACGACGACCCTGAAGGTCATCGTCGGACTCCTGAGACCGGATTACGGTCGGGTGACGGTCGACGGCCATGACGTCTTCGCAAACCCGTACGATTACAAGGCGGCGGTCGGCTACCTACCGGAGACCTCGAACTTGCCGGACTACCTGACTGGACTCGAGTTCCTCACGTTCGTGGGCCGCCTCCGGGAGGTTCCGCAGAACACTTTAGGGGCGAGGATTCACGCACTCCTCAAGCAACTCGTGCTCGAGTCCGTCGCGAGAGACATGATTGTGACGTACTCCAAGGGGATGCGGCAGAAGATTGCCTTTGCCGCCTCCGTCGTCCATGGGCCTCGCCTCCTCATTCTCGACGAGCCCCTCATCGGCGTGGATCCTGCGGGGCAGTACGAGATCAAAGAGGAAGTGCGTGAGGTCACCCGGCGCGGCGGGTCTGTGGTCGTCTCCACGCACATGCTGGACACCGCGGAGAAGCTATGCGACCGACTCGGCGTCGTGCACCACGGTCGGCTCCTGGCGTTGGGGACGCTCGCCGATCTCCGATCCACCGCGCAGGCGGGTGCCGACGCAACGCTCGAGCAGGTGTTCCTGCGGCTCACGGAGGAAGCGGCGGAACCCCCGCCGCCGGAACCGCGGAGGCGACGGTCCCTCTTCCGGAGGTCGTGATCGATGGGCCGGATCCGGACGATCTACGCGTTCAAGGTTCGCCAGTTCTTTGGTCCACTCCGGACCGAGCTCGGCGCCGTCATCGTCCTCGCGATTCTCGCCGTCTTCCTCCTCCCGCCGATCTTCTTCGTCGGCTACTTCGTGCCCATGCTGCCGATCTGGCAATCCCCGAACCTCGGGGAGCTGTTCGCGGTCGCCCTGTCGACGTTCCTCGCGTTCGACCTGTTGTTCGCGCTGAGCGGGGGAACCCTCACGCACCCCACGGAAATCGACTTCTTCGCGACCTCACGCCTCCGGCCGCGGGAATATCTCGTCGCGGACTACTTGTTCCAGTTCACGATCGCGAACGGCCTCGCGGTTCCCGCCCTCCTTGTCGCGGGCGCCGGCCTCGCGGTCCGACTCGGAAACTGGGCCGAGGTGTTCGCCGGAATCGTGGCGTTCGTATCGTTCACCGCCCTCGGCCTCGCCCTCGGACAGGCCGTCGGTCTCGGGGTCGCGGCCCGGCGGAGAGGGGCGAAGGCGATCCTTGTCGCGCTCGTTGTCGTCCTCATGGTCCCCGCCCTCCATTTCCTATGGCCCGCGTTTCCTGGATATGGGTCAATCCCTCTCCCGTCGTCGGCCGCCGCGTCCCTGATTCTCGGCCTGCTGTTCGGAGGACCCGTCATCCCTGGGGTTGCCCTGCTCCTGGCGTTCTCGGTCGCCATTGGAACCGCGTGGATTGCGATGAGCGCGGAGAATGTGTTCCCACACCTCCGGCCGACGATGCGAATCGCATTCGGACAGATGAGCTTCCAGTCCCGGGTCGCGCAGCAGGAGGCAATCATCCGGGGTCTCAGCCGTCTCACGCGCCGGGTCCCGCTTGACCTCACGCGTGGATCTCCGATGGGGATGATGACGCGTCTCCATCTCACCCGCATTCTCCGCGATGGGAGCGTCCTCGTCGTCGCCCTCATCACGGGGATCCTTGCCTTCATTGGCGCGGTGAGCCGCGTGGATGCGGAGCCACCGTCCGAGCTCGCGGCCCTCAGCACGGGCTGGGTCGCCGTGATGATTCCTGTGATTCTCGCCTTCAACTGGAATGTGATGGAGCGCGCGACCCTGTGGACCGTGGCGACGGCTCCCCGCTACCTCGGAACATACTTCCGCGGGATGTACCGCGGGTTGCTCCTCGTCACGTTCGCGGGTGCGGTCGTCAGCACAATCGCGGCGGGCTTCGTCTCCCTCCTCGGAGCGCTCGCCCCGATCTTGATGTCGCTCGCCGCGTGCGGGGCGGCCGTCGTCGTGTTCGCGGCCGTGAAGATTCCCGCGGACGCCTTCTCGCTGAAGGCCGTCCTCCCGTTTCTCGTCGTCCCGATCGTCGCTCTTGCGGCGGGCGCACCCGTCATCGGATTCGCGATTCTCGCAGGATTATCCGCACCCTGGGGTATTCTTGCGTGGCCCTTCGCGATCGCGTACTTTATCGGAATCCTCGTCCTGTTCGATCGCCTTGCTGTATCCGCATCGCATCGTTTTCAACTGTGAGCGCGGCAACCTTTTTAGCGGTCCCCCCTTTGGCGTCGATGGGCCGTCGTAGCTCAGTCTGGTAGAGCCCCCGGCTGTTAACCGGGTGGTCTCCGGTTCGAATCCGGACGACGGCGTCGTGCAAAAGCGCTCTAGCTGCGACCGGTTCCAGCGGGATTGGATGGGCGGTTGCGATGCGAACCTTCTCCCGAGCCTCGAACTCACGGGCCCCGCCAGTTGAACGGGATGTGCTTGCTCGACCGGCCGGACCAGTCCCACCGGAAGCCGAAGGCATCCACCGTGTTCGCCTCGGCCGTTCCCCACGTGGCCACGGTGCCGGGCCCCATTTCTGAACCGGGCGCGTTGATCAATTGGACCCTCTTGCCCTTCGGAGTCATCGGGCCCGTAAGGGCCTTCGCCCGGACGACGACCTTCCCTGGAATCTCAGCTTCCCAGTGGGCGAGGTCCTTCGCAACCTTGACCCGAATGCGGACGAACTCGACGCCGCGCACCTCGCCGGTCAGTTTGGCGAGCTCCGCAGGGAACCCCCCCGCCTTGCCGCCGAAGATCATCTGGAGCGCTTCGCGCTGCCGCGTGTTCGCGCGGTCGTCGAAGAAGAATCCCCAATCAATCTTTACAGCGCCAGCCCAAACATTGCCCTTGAAATTGTGCACGCCAAGCACGTTCAGGCCGTCAAGCGGAACATCTCCGTAGCGCCCCTTCCGGATGTGGTACGCGTGGACGCCGTCGCAATCGCCGAACGTCGGCATCTGCGCGAATTCGCACGGACAAGGAAGCGTGCATTTGCAGACGTCGAACCAGTCCCCCACGACACGCCACTTCGGAACATCGACGATCTGAACTCCCCCCTCGTTCAGAAGCCCACGGCCTCTATTTAAGTGCCCTGCCCTGGGACAATCTTGCTCCAGTTCAAGGGCGGCTGCGAGGACCTCTGTCACTTTGAGGCTCGCACCCGCGGGTCGAGGAGGCCATAGATGAGGTCGAGGAGAGGGACCGTGACTGTAATGAGGTACGCGTACACCGCGATGATGCCAGCGACGATCGGCACGTCGACGTTCGGGATCTGCGACTGCGGTGCGAGGGCATCCCAGAGCATGCGGCCGAGACCGGCCATTTGAACCATGCCTCCAGGATGATCGAGCCGGTCCGGGAAGTAACGAGGGCAATCGACTAGGACGTGACGATTGCCGGGGACGCGGCGCGGCACGTATCGCCGCGGATGCCCATCCCGACGACGTCGCCCTGAAGCGAACCGCACGGCGCCTATCGTCGGCGACCCTTTCGCCCGCCATGGCGGTATCGAAATTCCTTCGGCCGTGCGTCCTTCGGGGGCTTCTCCTTACGCTTCACGGTCCACCCCATCTAGTCCGGGGCCATGAAACCCTTGGCGACCCATGCGATCAGGAAGAGGGAGAACATCATCACCGCGGAGCCGAGCGTGATGCCGCCTTGGAACGTCGCGCCCATCGCAACGAGGTAGCCGCCGAACACGCCGAGGCTGCCCGTCATCGACGCGGCGGTCACGACGTAGATCCTCCAGATCGACTGCGCCTTGCGGGCCCTCCGCGAGAGCTCCCGATTCTGCACCGTATCGATGCGCTCGGACCTGCTGCGGAACGGTGGGGACATCCGAATGTATCCGTTCGGGATACGCACCTTGCGGGGAGCGCGGCTGTCCTGGTGCACGGCCGTTTCGTCGACCGTCCGAGGCCCGCCAAGCTTCTCATCGTACTCCCGCCGAAGGAGGGGGTTCGAGAGGACCTCGTAGGCCTCCTTCACCTCCAGGAACATCTCGCGGGCGCGGTCGTGGGGATTGACATCCGGGTGGTATCGCTTCACGAGCCGGCGGTATGACCGCTTGATCGCGTCGGGACTCGCGGTCCGTCTCACGCCGAGAATCTCGTAATACGACGGGGCCATCGGCCCGCGTTCCATCGCCTCCTCGGGTGGATAAAGGTGCCGCGGTAGTTACCGTCTCGAACCATTAAGTAGCCGCCCACGTTTCGCAACGGAGGGGCCCGTAGCTTAGCCTGGTGGAGCGTCTGGCTCATAACCAGATGGTCGTCGGTTCAAATCCGGCCGGGCCCAATCGCCCGCGCAACGTAGTCCTGTTTCGAATATCTTGAGTGCACCTTTTTATCAAACCTCGCGCTAGGCGCGCGTCCGGATGGAAACGCTCGAATTGCATCCGTCAATTCTAGAAGCGCTCGCGAAGCTCGGCTTCGAGACATTCACCGAGCCACAGCGCCTCGCCGTCCCAAGGATTCTCGAGGCCGGGAACGTCCTCGTGATTGCGCCGACAGGTGTTGGGAAGACCGAAGCCGCGATTCTCCCGATCTTTCACAAGATTGTCACAGAGAAGCCGGAGCCCGTGAGCTGCCTGTACATTACGCCACTCCGAGCGCTGAATCGGGACATGCTTCGACGGATGGCCTTTTTCGGCGAACAGCTCGGTGTGCGGGTCGCCGTCCGCCACGGGGACACGCCACCACAGGAGAGGGCCGCGCAGACCCGCCACCCTCCGGATATCCTCATCACGACGCCGGAGACGTTCCAGATTCTCTTCACGGGCCGGCATGTTCGGGACCAGCTTCGTGCGGTCCGCTGGGTCGTCATCGATGAGATTCACGAGCTCGCGGGCGACGACCGCGGTGCGCAGCTCGCCGTGGGCCTCGAGCGCCTTGCAGACCTGCTCGGTCGCGACTTCCAACGGATCGGCCTCTCCGCGACCGTCGGTTCGCCAGACGAGGTCGCGGCGTACCTGGGAGGAATCGGTCGTCCCGTCGAAGTGATTAAGGTCCCGATCCCGAAGGGGATGCGGATTGCGGTCGAGTTCCCGCTCCCCGCCCCGGAGGACGCGACGTTCGCGGAGCGGCTGCACCTCCAGCCGATTCAGGCGGCGGCGATCCGTCGGTCCCATGAGCTCGTCGATTCCCACAGGTCCACCCTGTTTTTCGTGAATACACGCGACACCGCGGAGTTTCTTTCGAGCCGCCTGAAGACGTGGTTCCCGGACGCGTCGATTGGCGTCCACCATGGGTCACTCTCGAAGGAGGTGCGGATCCAAATGGAGGACGACTTCAAGGCGGTCGTTCTGAAGTCCTTGATTTGCACGTCGTCCCTCGAGCTTGGCATCGATGTGGGCTCCGCGGATTTCGTGCTCCAGTACAACTCCCCGCGCGAGGTCACACGTCTCGTGCAGCGGATCGGACGCTCGGGCCATGGCGTTGGCGAAGTGTCCGATGGGCTCGTCGTCGCGACGCACGAGGACGACTTCGCAGAGGCGTGCGTGATTTCGCGCCGCGCCCTCACGGAAGAGCTCGAGCCCTTGGCCGTTCGGCAGGATAACTTCGCGGTCCTCGCGAACCAGCTCATCTCGATGGCGATGACGAAAGCCTCCATGAACGTCGAGGAAGCCTATGCCATCATCCGCCGGGCGTATCCGTTCCGGGACCTCAAACACGCGGATTTTCGTGCGGTCCTCGAACAGCTCGCCGGACTGAAGCGGCTGTGGTTCCGCGAGGGACGATTCGGCCGGAGCCCCGCGTCCCGGTTATACTTCCTCGAGAACATCTCGATGATTCGCGACGTTCGGACGTACCGCGTCGTGGACATCACGACCCGCCGGGCGATCGGCACGCTCGACGAGTGGTTCGTGGCGGAGAATGCGAAGCCCGGGCAGACGTTTGTGATGCGGGGAACGACCTGGCGGTTCGTCGAACACAAGGAAGACCACCTCCTCGTCGAGCCCGTTCGGGAGATTGGGGACGTGCCAAGCTGGATCGGAGAGGACATCCCCGTCTCGTTCGGGGTCGCTCAGGAAGTCGGTCGCCTGCGCGCTTCGATCGATTTCGATTCCTACACAGGAAACGAGGAAGGCGTCCGGAAGTTCCGGGAGTACATCGGCAGCCTGCAGGGGAAGCCGGTTCCGACGGACACGCGGGTGACGATCGAGGCCGCGCGGGACCTCCTGATCATCAACGCGTGCTTCGGGAGCAAGGTGAACGAGACCCTCGCCCAGCTCATCGCATCCCTCATCTCGGCGCGATTCGGCGAGAGCGTCGGCGTCCAGTCCGATCCGTATCGGATTGTCATGGAGGCGCCCCATCCGATTGACCCGCAACGGATCTTGGAAATCCTCCGGCCCAATGAGCCGCAGGCGCTCGAGCCGCTCCTCCGGGTGGTCCTGAAGAACTCCGCGTACCTCCGGTGGTCGTTCGTGCACGTCGCGAAGAAGTTCGGTGCCCTCCGGCGGGAGGTCGACTGGGAGATGGTGAGCATCCCGCGTCTCCTAAAGGCGTTCGAGAACACGCCGGTGTTCGAGGAAGTGTTGAACCGGATTTTCTGGGAGCGGATGGACATCCCGCGGACCGTCGAGATCCTCCGGAAGATCAAGGATGGCGAGATCACGGTCGAGATCACGCAGATCTCGAACATCGGGAAGGCGGGCCTTGAGGGAAGCCTCCGGCTCGTCGCACCGTCGAAGGCGGACCATGCGACCCTGATGGCCGTGAAAGCACGGCTCGAGAAGGAGACCGTACACTTCCTGTGCCTCAATTGCCGCGCGTCGTGGCGGGCCCTCGTCGCGGACCTGTCGCCAAAGATCATGTGTCCCTCATGTCAAGCCCTGATGATCGCCGTGGTCCGCCACTTTGAGCGGGAGAAGCTGAAGGATATCGACATCGATGCGCCATCGAAGGCGGACCGGCCTTTCGTGAAGAAACTGTTCACGAGTGCGAGCCTCGTGATGGCGCAGGGGAAGAAAGCGGTCCTCTCTCTCGTTGCCCGCGGGGTCGGCGAGGAGACCGCCGCGCGGATTCTGCGGGGATACCATGAAACGGAGGATGACTTCCTCCGCGACGTGCTCGCGGCCGAAGTGAACTACGCGCGGACGAAGCGATTCTGGGACTAGCTACCTCTGCGCCGTGCGCTCGTTCCTCATGTCCCGCAGGCCATGGAAATGTGCAACAGGGTCGTGCAATGCAGGCGGGCCCGCGTAGGGGTCAGAGCGTCTCGCCGGAGGTTCCCCGGATCCGTCGGGCGACGGCCTCGAGTTTCTTGAGGGTCTCCGACAGGTCTTGCCGAGCGGCGGACACGAGACTCTCGACGGACCTCATGGAGTACGCGTATGCAAGCTTCTTGTTCGCCGTCACGAAGATCCTCCGCTCGAGAATCCCACGCCGGAGGAGCGAGGACAGGTTCTCTCGAACACTCCGCTCGGAGCTTCGAACCCGCTCCACGAGCTCGTCGACGCGCAA
>CAYOUM010000048.1:0-8342 GCA_964407185.1 uncultured Methanomassiliicoccales archaeon
CGGTTCAAATCTGTACCACGAGTGGATCCTGCGGGATGTACACCCCTGTTCAAATGGTGGACTTCTCATGATGACGGGTCTGATGGGAGGCCCCAGATCCGGATCAAGCCCCCGGCGGGCCCGACACTGAAAAAGGCTTATTCCAATTCGATGGGTATCCGGACCACTATGCACGGCACGATGAAACGCGTGCAAACGTCTTGCCTCGAGATCGCTTATGAGGACCGCGGCGGTCCACGAGCGCCGCCCATTGTCCTAGTCCACGGCTTCCCCGACGACATCCGTACATGGGATCGTGTAGCCGGTCCGCTCGTCGATGCGGGATATCGCACGCTGACGCCATACGTCCGGGGATTCGGAGCGACGTGCTTTCTTGAAAGGGCCACGTTCCGGTCTGGGCAACTTACCGCACTCGCCCAAGATCTGATTGAATTTGCCGATGCGGTAGGCATCGACGGATTCATGGTAGTGGGCCACGATTGGGGTGCTCGAGCGGCCTACGTTGTGGCGGCCGTATGGCCCGAAAGGCTGCGCGGGCTGGTCGCAATCTCGGTCGGCTATGGCACGTCTAGGCCGCAGGACCCGATATCGCATGCGCAGGCGAGAGCTTACTGGTATCAGTGGTACTTCGGGCTCGAGCGAGGACGCGTGGCGCTTGGAAACGACAGGCGTGGGCTGTGCCGCTGGCTCTGGGAGACGTGGTCGCCGGGTTGGCATTTCGATGATAGGACATTTGAGACGACGGCCGAGTCCTTCGACAATCCGGATTTCGTGGAAATCGCAATCCATTCTTACCGTCACCGTTGGGGCAACGCGCCCGGTGACCCTCGATACGACCAGATTGAAGCACGCATGGCCGATCTTCCTCCAATCGATGTCCCTACGACGGTAATACACGGAGCGGATGACGGCGCTACCTTGCCGGAGACTTCAGCTGGTAAAGAACGCTACTTTAGCCGCTCGTACGAAAGGCAAGTCATCCCCGGCGTAGGTCACTTCGTCCAACGTGAGCGACCCGACGTAGTGGTCGATGCGGTTCTTAAGCACCTTCGACCTTGATAGTGCTCTCGAAGGTCAAGGCCGTCAGCGGGACCCTGTAGCACAAGCTCACCCCGATCCCTGCTGCATGCGTATGCGGGCCGAACGCGCCTTCTCCGAGCTGGAGAAGGTCTTCGGTCTCCTCACGGTCAAGGTCCGGAAGCGACGCCCCGAAGTTTCAGGCACATGTCAAAATCCCTTGCGGGCAGTGCACCATGCCAGGGGGCTACTGGGGATGGTAGGGACTTCAGGTTCAGATCCCACCCGGTCCACCCGTTCCCTCGGTCGACCCGTGCGCACATTGTCGAGGATGATGACCGAACAAGAATGGAAAGAGGTGCGAGTCGTATGGCGGTCGGAACGTGATCAGCCGGGCAGCTTGCCCCTAGCCCATTGGCAGAACCGTCTGCAATGCTCAAGAGCATTGATCGCATCGGATTCGCTCAGCAACCGATCCTCGTATTCGGCTGCGTTCTTCGCTGCAAGCAAGTTGGAGAGATGCCGCTTGTTTCGGTTGAGTTCTCCGCGTTCCAATCGGACCGAATCGAGTAGCCTGAGAACTTCGCGGTGGTCCTGCGAGGCCGAGCGCTGGCCCAGATAGAAGACCGTCAAAGCGTCTGCCATGCTTATCCCCGCATGTACGGCGTGGGACACCGCCGCGTCCCAATCCCTGCGTTCAGCAGCCGACTCGGAGGAACGCAGGAACTGCTCCGACTTGCGGACGAAGTTCGTGGACTTCTCCTTGGGGAGAGTACGCGCCCTATTAGGCAGGGGCGATCACCCTCTGAATCGGAACACCCCAGATGAGAATCCCCTCCTTAGCCGCTGCCTGTACGTAGGGCGGAACGGGCCTACGTCTCAGGTCGGATGGTGAAAGCACCTTCACCGAAAGAGAGACGCCGTACGTGCGCGCGAAATCGGCCTCGATTCCTCCTATCCTGTCTTCCAGCGCCGTTCGATCTTTCGCGATCACGAGCACATCCAAGTCGCTCGTGCGACCAGCCTCTCCGCGAGCGTAACTCCCAAAGACCGTTACTGACATGCCCGATTCACGAAACGCGGAATGGAGGTCCTTCGCGATTCGCTCGGGGAGTTCCCGCTTGACGAGAAATAGCTCCCGGAGAGCCTTGAACATGAAGTGATCTTTGTTTGCCCAAAAGACATCGGCCCCCCCGATCCGCTTCCTCGATGCCAACCCATCGTCCACAAGGACTCGAAGCGCCCCCTGGACATTCGAGTGACTAACACCAAGGAGCCCTCCGATTTCCCGACCTGTGAATTCCTTCTCGGGAAACGAGACGAGCAGCCCCCCGACCCTCAGTCGAATAGACGGATTCAGAATCTCGTCGAACATCTCGCCGATGGGCGTAACCCTGGGCTGAGCCATTTGGACCATCGATAGTCCATTTGGACTATGATCAGTCCATCTATATAGACATTCGCCAGGCGCTCTAACACAAAGGGGGATCGCGATCGCAGCTCCCTGAGAACGTTATTAGGTGAGACCTGGGGTTCAAATCCCACCCGGTCCACTCGCGATCGCATGACTGTTGGATGACGACCCGAAGGCATCCCACCGAAGGATTGATGAGGGTGAATATGTTATATCCTATCGTAACATATGAACACGCGACTCGCGGCGCATCTGATGTCCCTGGTGGCGACCGGTACGTATCCAACCCGAGAACTCATCCGGATTGCGGGATACTCCCCGAACACGACGCTGAGGTATCTAGGACAGCTCGAGGAGCAGGGGCTAGTCGAGCGGATTGAGGCTCGGAGGTTCGGCCGAGGCCGTCCGCCAATCGTTCACGGATTGACACCCTCGGGACTCGACCAGCTTCGTCGTTTCGAGATCTCTTCGTTCACGCAACTTCGAAAGGGCACAGGGGTCGTTTGGGGGCCTCGGCGCAGCTTTGCGTTCTGGGGAGTGCCACTCTTCGGACGGCCGGACATCTTCTCGAGGACAGAGCTGACCTCCACATGGTTCGAGGTCGTCGTGGAAGGGAGACCCGGAGTCTACACGCGCCCGATCGACGGCCCTGACGGTGCCTTTCCTCGGCTCGAGGGTCTCCTGGCCTGGGCCGCCACCAGTGGGAACCCCAGGCACCTTGCCGCCGTGTCGCTCCTTTTGTCTCGTCGGGACCTGAGCGTTGAGGATCTGGCGACTCTCGCGCGTCAATACCGAAGCGTCAACCGCGTGGGCTTCCTCGCCGCGATTGGCGGCGCAAATCGGGTTTCGGAGCGCTTTCGACCCACAAGTTCCTCGGAAGTCATGCTGGAGGAGCCCTTGCCTCGGGACGTTGCCACCGCGAAACTCGCGGCCCGGTGGCGGATCAGAGGCCCTCTCTCCCAAGCTGTCGTGAAGGAGATGCAAAGACTCTATGGCGGCTCCCCGTAGCGGATTCCGGCTCAAGAGCGTCGCAGACCTGCAGATTTGGCTCCAGCGCGACATCGGATCCCGACTCCAGGACGAGACAGAACTAGTCGCCCACGGGGGGACCGCGCTCACCTTGCTCGGGCTCAAGGAAGCCAGCAAGGACGTTGACTTTGGTTTTCGGACGAAAGATGACTTCGACCGCCTAGTCGCTCTCCTGCGACGGATCGGATACCGCGTGACAATGGATGTGCGACCCATTCCTGGGGAAGTCTTGCTCCGATTGGAAAATCCTTCCAGCGTAATTGACGTCGTCGATCTGAGATTCCCGACGTGGAACAACTGGCGGCTCACCCGGCGAGTTCTGGAGACCGGCCAGATCATCCCGCGCGGAAAGGCACGGCTTGTGCTTCCGGATCGCGACGCGGTCTTCCTCTTCAAGACGTATCCACTACGCGAGACAGATCTCGAGGATTTGAGGACGATCATCGACCTCTCCCGACCGAATCAGCGGAGAGTTATCGGCCTTTTCGAAGAGCAGGACGGACTCCATCGGATTGACCTGAGGCAAGCCAACGTGTCCTACGAGCCTCTCTTCAACATCCTGAATCTTCGCGCGAGGTTCGCCGGATCCCTGAGCCTGGTTGGCGAGCGCCATCGAGGCAAGGTCAGGCAACTCGCGCAGTTCTCTCTGAGAAAATTCGAGGAACTCGGCCTCCTCATCTCGTTGGACGCGCTTGTCGACCGAATTCGGGATCCTGATCGCATCGTGGACTGGGACGAAGTCATAGGAGTCGATGAGGACGACCTCCGGAAACGCCTCATGCCGGACACTAGGTAGATATCGGGGTTCAAATCCCACCCGGTCCACTTTCGTCCGGAGAAAATAGGCCGGAAAACCTAGTTTCCTGAACAACCGGCGCGAGTGCGGCCAGAAGGATTCAGTACGACTCCACGGCCAGACCCACGACCGCGGCTATGGAGGCGAAATCCGTATCGCGGGACACGAGCGTATGCCGGCCCGCGGCGGCGATCCCTGCAATCATCGTGTCGACGTGGCTCTTGACTTTGCCCAGTTTCATGAGTTCCGCACGAATCTCCGCCGCCCTGATCGCGGACAACTCGTCGAACGACACGATCGTGTAGTTGGCGGAGAGACGCTGAAACGCGGCGGCCTCCGATCGGGACCGCGTGCACAGCAACCCCGAGGCGATCCCATACAAGACAGGGGTGCTCAAGAGCTTAGGCTCGCGCCTGGCGTCCAGCGCCTTGGCCTTTCTCTTTGCATCGGGGTCCGATCGGATGAGGTCCACCATGAACGAGGAATCGAGCACATAGCCCAACGGCTCACCTGCCCCGTGCCATTTTCCTTCGCTGGACGGCGATGTCTTCGTCCCGCATCCGAGCGATCGCGCGGGCTAGGTCCTCCGACGCCTTCTTGTCCAGCAACTCCGTGAACTCAAGCAAGGAAGGCTCGCGGGACCCGACGATGCGATGGATTACGTCGGAGAAGCTTTCACCCGGCCTCTTCGCGGCTCTCAGCTTGCTATACGCGGAGTCCTCCAGGGAGATGGTCTTCGTCCCCATGCACCTGTGTATGTGCATGCATGTATTTCAAGCCATGGGACGGGACGGTGATCGCCCGACCCGGTTGACATACCTGGTTCAGATCCTACCCTGATCGGCCCGGCTTTATCTATCGGCCGCTAAGCAGAAGTATGTGCGCCTGCCTTCGGGCTGCCCCGGCTATAGGGAGGGGCCGTCTATGGTGCAGATCGAAATGAAGGGGATGTTCCGTGCCTCGAGGGAGAAGTTGATGAAGGTTCTGGAGATGCACTTTGATGAGGCCTTGATTGGGCAGATTCATCCCGGTGTGACACAGAGAACCCTGAGCAGGGAGGGCTGGCGCGCGACGTTTGTGCGGGAATGGCCCCTTGGAAGAAGGGTGTGGAGGGCAACATGGAGTTGCGAGCTAACTCACCCGGAAAAATATCGTTTCGAGATACTAGCTAGCGAGGGACCCATCGAAAAGGGGTTCTATCTAGAGAACACCTATGCGGAGGAACCCGAAGGAACGCTCATCTCGACTCGCGGCGAGATCAACATCAGGGGGGTTCCAAGGTTCTTGCAGACATGGTTTACTGAGCGGACCCTAACTCGGATCGATAATCAAGATCTGAACTACTTGAGGAAAGTCTACCCATAGCGGCTCAAAGCTACAGTCGCATGGCGGGGATCGTTGGTCGGGCCGAAACTGTCGATGGATCGAAGGTGTAGGGGTCTGAGGTTCAAATTACACATGGGCCAATCCGCCCGATTCATCCATCACTTCGCTTGCGCGATTCCGGGACCTCTGCGAAGGCTTCGTATATCCTGTATACAGTACCTGTGTACAGAACAACATGGAATCCAAGACCATCGCTCTCGATCACGAGGCGTACGAGCTACTGAGGAAAAGGAAGCGAAAAGGAGAGAGCTTCAGCGAGACCGTAAAGCGGATTGCGCGCGAGCCCAGACCCATCTCCGAGTTCGCCGGAGTATGGAGGAAGCATCTTTCCGCGAAAGACATCAGAGAGATTGAGGTCGCTCTCGCCCGCGGTCGCGAGGCCGATCAAGATCGGATGGCGAAACTCGTGAAGCGGCTGCGGTGACCCTGAGATGGCTTGACTCGACCTTCCTCCTTGACCTACTGAAGGGCGATTCGGTAGCCACGTCGACGATGTAGGAGATCGAGGCGCTGGGCGAACAAGCAAGCGTCGCGGCTCACTCGCTGACTGAGGTGTTGATTGGCGCGCATTTCAAGGGCGGCGCCCTCCTCGGGGAGACACTGGATCCCGCCTCGAGGTTGGAAGTTCTGCCGATTGACGACCCAGTGGCGGGCCGAAGAAGGTCGCCTCGGAGCGGAGCTTCTCAGGCATGGGCATTCGTTGCCCACCACCGACCTCCCCATCGCAGCTGCCGCCCGGCTGCACTAGCACATTCTCGTCACGAGAGACGAGGACTTCCAGCGAATCCCCGGACTCGTGGTCGAAGGTTACTAGGACGACCTCGGCACCTGTGCAGTACCGAAAGTGGGCGATGCCTAAGCCTCGGGCGTGGCCTCAAATACAGGAACGTGATGGGAAACTGGGGAAAATCTGTGACGCAGCACGACAACATCGCGGTGATTGACCGCTTGGAAAAAGTGCAGATGGCACGAGACTGGGAGCAGTTCGCGAATCTCCACGCGGCGTCCGTGGTACACTTCGCACCGGACCGCGCTGAGCCGCGCAAGGGGCGGTCGGAGTTGCTCGAGTTTTACAGGACGTACTTCGACGCGTTCCCGGACTTGGACGCGAAGCGCGAACGAGCGTTCGCGCAAGGCGAATGGGTCTGCGCCGAGTACACGGTGACCGGAACGCACCTGAAACCGCTTGCGAACCCCGCCGGCCAGCCAATCCCGCCCACGAACAGGAAGGTCCGGGTGGCGAACTGCAGCGTCTACCGGGTTCAGGGCGGAAAAGTAGTCGAGGTCCACGAGTACTTTGACCAACTCGGGTTCCTCGCCCAGCTAGGACTGGCGCCTTAGACATCGCAACAACGGACGCCCAAGCGAATGGGTGAGACCGGACCCTCGGGCGTGCGAGTTCCCGTTGGAGGCCCCGAATTTGAAACGATCAGGGCGAGACTTGGTTCATTCGGAGACGAGATGCGAGTGGGCAACCGGCGACCCCCTCGTTGTCGAGTACCATGACAAGGAGTGGGGGATTCCCGAGCACAACGACCGCAGACTCTTCGAGTTTCTCGTCCTCGAGGGAGCGCAGGCTGGACTCTCGTGGCTGACTGTGCTGAAGAAGCGAGAGAACTACCGGGCAGCCTTCGACCGGTTTGATCCGAAGAGAGTAGCGCGCTACAATTCGAGAAAGGTGAAAGCCCTATTGACGGACGAGGGGATCATCCGCAATAAGCTGAAGATTGTGGCGACCATCCAGAACGCAAAGGCGTTTCTGGCTGACCAGAAGGAGTGTGGCAGTTTCGACGCCTGCGTCTGGCGGTTCGTCGGCGGTCAACCGATAAAGAACCGATGGAGGAACCTGAGGCAACTCCCCGCCAACACGACGGAGTCGGACATGATGAGCCAGGCTCTCAGGAAACGGGAATTCAAGTTCGTCGGCTCGACAATCTGCTATGCATACATGCAAGCGGTTGGCATGGTTAACGACCATGTCATCTCCTGCTTTCGACATGATGCAAAACGATTAAGCCGAAATCGATGAAGGCAATTGCTCGCTCGATCGCGGGAGGGAAGCGTGTAGATGAAGTACTACGATCAGGAGAAGATGAAAGAGGTTCGAAAAGGGCTTGAAGCGGATATCCTGAAGTGGCCAGGTGTCAAAAGCAAGGAAATGATGGGGTGTCTCTGTTACTTTCGCGGCAAGAAGTTCTTCGCCTTCCTCATCACGCATGGCATCGTGATCACGAAGCTCGCCGAAGAGGATCGATCGAAGCTCTCGGAACGAGAAGGGTCGAAGCCATTCGCAATGGCCGGGAGAACCGCCTCCAGTTGGATCCAGGTCCCTCTGAAGGAGCCGGGGGACCTTCGTCCTATCCTGCCCTACATCGAGAAAAGCTATGAGGCCGCGTCGGGACGATGAGCCTGGGCCGAGGCCCGGGAGAGGCAATCCATGAGGCCAAGGACGGCGCTGGACTGGTTGCTCGAAGAGAATCAGCCTTCCGTCCGGTATTTGGCGCTGACGCAACTACTCGAAAAACCGGAACATGATCCCAAGGTGGAGGTGGCGAAGGAAATGATTGCGAGGAAGGGGTGGGCCGCCGACATACTTGCAAAACAGAAACGAGGGGGATGGTGGGTTAGCGACGAGAGCTTGTATCGGCCGAAGTACCTCTCCACGAACTGGATCCTCCTCGTCTTGTCCGACCTGGGACT
>CAYOUM010000048.1:8352-9347 GCA_964407185.1 uncultured Methanomassiliicoccales archaeon
CAAATCGAATCCCCACGTCACGAAAGCCTGCGAACTGTGGATCGAGCGATTTGCCACAAAGGACGGCGGATTCGGCACCGATAGAATGCGCACGAGCGAGCTGTGCCTCGTGGGCAACACCGCGCGCGCCCTCGTGAAGGTCGGTTACGCCGACCACCCCAGGGTAAAGAGCGCTCTCCGATGGCTCGTGGCAAATCAAAAGGAAAACGGAGGTTGGCGCTGTGGATGGAGGAACGGGGTGTTGGACGCCTGGGAGGGGATGAGCGCATTTGCCGTTTATCCGAGACAGAAGTGGACTGAGCGCATGAAGCGTGCGGTCGAGCGAGGCGCTGAGTTCTATCTCGAAAGGGAGTTCCACAAGGAGGGCCCGCGTTACGGGCCGTGGTACAGATTCCATTATCCAATCCACTACTACTACGACATCCTCGTCGGCCTTGACTTCATGACGGCCTTGGGATACGGTGACGATCGGAGGCTTCGATACGCGATCTCCCTTCTGAAGGAGAAGAGGAGACCCGACGGGACATGGAACCTTGACGCGGCTCATCCGGACCTCGAAGGGTCCTACGCGATTCCATACGCGAGAAGACCACAGGCACCATTTGCTCTGGAGGAGCCCGGAGAACCGAGCAGGATGATTACGTTGAGAGCGATGCTGGTACTGAAAAGGCTGAGCGACTCGCGTTAGGGCCGCGCACGTTACCGCAGGTCGCGACGCCGTGGGGGCCATCCGCGTCGCCAAGAAAGGAACAAGCGTGGTTTGAGGGTCAAATCCCATCCGATCCTCTCGGGTGGCGTGGCCAACACTGCTCATGTCCAGACCATATGCCAACGCTCAAAATCGCTGCCGTCCATGAAGCCCCATGACCGACGAAGTCCCTTACATGCTATACTCGGGCATCCGGGTCCGGGACCTCAGGCGCTCGCTGAAGTTCTACCGCGCCCTCGGGCTGCGGCCCGTCATGCGGGGCAAGATGCGGATGAAGGATGGCGGG
>CAYOUM010000049.1:0-5160 GCA_964407185.1 uncultured Methanomassiliicoccales archaeon
AACCGCATGGCTACGGACGAGGTTCACCTGCAGGCGGAGGAGGTCAGCACTCGATATGGCCACATTTTCGAGCTGACCGAACCCCGTGGTCACGCCGTACACGGGTCGGCCGCTCTTCACAATACGGACAAGTGCCTCTCGCGATGCGTCAATGCGCTGGATCGCGCGCGCGGTCAATCGGACGGGCTCCTCGCCTCGTGCGACCCGCACGACCTCCTCGACAGTGAGGGATTCCCCATCGATTGCGAGCATTTCGCGGGCTCAGGGTGGCGATGCCGCGGCCACGATTAATGCTTTCCACGAACTCCTCCCGATCGTCCCGAAAAAGGTTGATACCGGCGGACCCGATGTCGCGATCGTGCAGATTGTGTTCCTCGGCACGAGCGGTTCCTGGCCGACTCCGAAGCGGAGCGTCTCCGCGATCGCCGTGAAGCGAGGCCCGGAGGTGATCCTGTTCGACTGCGGCGAGGGTACGCAACGTCAGTTCATGCTGTCCAGCCTTTCGTTTATGCAGGTGTCCCGCATCTTTCTCACGCATTTCCACGGCGATCACTTCCTCGGGGTCCCGGGACTCGTCCAGTCGATGTCCATGAACGGACGGGAACGGGAATTGCTCATCTATGGCCCGGAGGGCACGGAGGACCTTGTGCAGACCCTTGTCACCATTGGCCACTTCACGTCCGGGTTTCCCGTGCGTGCAAAGGGGCTGGATGCCGGAGACATCGTCGACTGCGGGGAGTACCGGGTGAAGGCGATCGAGTCCGCGCACACGGTGCCCGCACTCGGATACGTGCTCGAGGAGTCGATGCGACCCGGGCGGTTCAGCCTCGAGAAAGCACACGAACTCGGCGTTCCCGAGGGACCGCTCTACAGCCGACTCCAAGCGGGGGAGTCCGTCATGGTGGGTGCTCGCACGATCCGGCCCGACGATGTTCTCGGCGCACCCCGCCGCGGTCGCAAGATCGTGTACACGGGCGACACGCTGCCGACGAATCGAATCACCGAGGCCGCAAGGGATTGCGATGTGTTGATCCACGACGCCACGGCGGATTCGGAGCTTGAGGAGAAAGCGAACCGCTACGGGCATTCCACGGGGCGCCAAGCTGGAGAGACCGCCCGGGCTGCGAATGCGCGGGTTCTCATCCTTACGCACGTCAGTCCGCGGTACGAGGACTCCAGCGTGATCGTCGCAGACGCGAAGCAGATGTTCTCGAACTCATACATGGCGGAGGACTTCTTCACCTTCGACGTGCCGCTTCCCGAGTGAGGACTACGTGGACGCGTTAGGCCTGCGCCTGGCCTCCTCGAGGTAGAGGTGGAGCGTGTGGAGACTCACTGAAGCAACGTACCCAACGGCGGCACCAAGGAACGCCTCCATGACTTCGCTTCGGCCGTCGGCGAATGCGGCAACCATGAGCGCCGCAAACGCGAGCGACACACCGGTCCACACGGCCGTCCACTGCCGCACGTTGAGCCATCGATTTCTTGTGATTCCGATCACAGCGAGAAGGCTTCCCATCGCCGCGGCACCTGCGAGGAAGACCCACATCTTGTTCTCGGAATCCCAGGAAGGAGTACAAGAGCATTCGGTCCATATCTTTAGGGACGCCAAAATCCTCAGAGAAGCTTCATCAGGTCGGACTTGGTGACGATTCCAGTGATATCCCCGCGCGTCGTCACAAGGACCGCGTTGTAATGGCGCAGTAGGCTTGCCGCAAGTTCGACGGGGGCTTTTGTGTCGATTTGCGGGAATGGCGGGTCCATGACTTCCTCCAGGCGGATCTTCGCGAGCTCCCGAGGGTCCTTCCCTGCCATGATTAGGTTCGTAATCGTCTTGTCGGAGATGCTCCCCACGCAACGCCCACCCTGCAGCACGGGAAGCTGTGAGAACTGGTGACGTCGCATCTCCGCGGCCGCATCTTCGAGAGATACGCGGGGGTCCGCAGATTGCACCTTTCGTGTCTGGACCTGTTCGACGACGGCCTTTTTTTCCTGGCGGCGAACCTCGACCTCGAGCGCGTTCATGACTCGCCGAACGATTTCATAGCTTGGGTTCATCTGCCTTCTCTCGATCTTGACAATCGCCGACTGGGAGACAGCGGCGAGTCGGGAAAGCTGCGTCTGCGTAAGTCCCAAGGCCTTGCGGAGCCGCGGGATCTCGTCGAGGTTGGGCAACACGCATGCCGAATCGAAGGCGGATTCATATTCTTATCGGAATTTTCAGCGTCCACAGATATTAGCCATGTGCGGTCCTGACGGTGCTTGAGTGCACCTTCCACACCAGGGCCACACCGTTGGAGTCGTGTCGGGTCGCCTGCGTAGAAAAGAATATATCCTCCACGCAGGCTTGCGCGGACCCACTCGGAGCGATCGCGTGACGCAGCGGAGAATTTTCGTCGAGGAACTCGTCCACACCCCCATCGAGGATCAGACAACGGAGATCGTCGAGCGCAAAGGAATCGGCCATCCGGACAGTGTTGCGGATGGTCTTGCGGAGACCGTCAGCCGCGCGTTATCGGAAATGTATAGAAAGCGGTTCGGTCGAATCCTCCATCACAACACGGATGAGGTTGAGGTCGTCGGCGGTCAGTCGGCGCCGAAGTTTGGCGGCGGCGTGGTCCTCGAGCCCGCCTACATCGTCCTTGTGGGCCGCGCGACGACGATGGTGAACGGCGAGCGGCTTCCATACCGCACGACGGCCATTCAGGCCGCGCATGACTATCTCGCAAAGACGTGTGCGAACATGAACGTCGACGCGGACGTGATTCTCGACTGCAAGATTGGGCAGGGCTCAGTCGACCTGCGAGGCCTGTACGACACGCAGAAGAGCCTGGCGAACGACACCTCCTTCGGTGTAAGCTTCGCACCATACAGTCACACCGAGAGAATCACGCTCGAAACGGAGGAGCTCATCAACGGGCCCCTCAAGAAGAATCTCAAGGAGGTCGGCCACGACATCAAGGTCATGGCGGTGCGGAACAGCGACACCATACGGCTCACGATCGCGGCCGCGATGGTGGACCGCTACATCCCCGACAGGGACCACTACCGTAGCGCGATCGAAGAGCTTCGCGAACGCGTCCTCGACAACGCGGTGAAGCACACGAACCGCGAAGTCATCGTCGACATCAACACCGGGGACAACTACGACGCCGGGATTTTCTACCTCACCGTCACGGGCTGTTCATGGGAGAACGGCGATGACGGGAGCGTCGGCCGGGGAAACCGCAACACGGGCCTCATCACACCGTACCGGCCGATGAGCCTCGAGGCAGTTGCGGGAAAGAACCCCGTAACACACGTGGGCAAGTTGTACAATATCCTCGCGTACGAGGCCGCCCATCGTGTCGTCAAGGAACTCGAGGGGTCGGTTCGGGAAATCTGGATTCGCATCGTCTCTCAAATCGGAAAGCCGATCGACGAGCCGCAGGCGGCGACCGCGCAATGCATCCTGCAGAACGGCACCCGGCTTGCGGCGGTAAAACACGACGTCGAGTCGATTCTAGACGAGGAACTTGAGAACATTCACAAGCTCACGGACCGGATTGTCGCGGGGAAGTGTAGAATCTTCTAGTCGCTGATGTAGAAGCTCTTGAGAACATATATACCCCGGCTCGGATGTCTCGGCCCGCATGAACGAGGACGCTTCGTTCATCGAGGAACAAGTGGACCGACACCACGCCTGGTTTTCACATAGCCTCCCGATGATCGCATCGGAGAACGTCATCAGTCCCCTTGCGCGCCAAATGCTCCTTGGCGACTTCGGAGACCGCTACGCCGAGGGCCTGCCCGGCGAGCGATACTACCAGGGGAACGTCTACGTCGACGAAGTCGAGCGAAGGGTGACGGCCCTGGCGCAGAGATTGTTTCATTGCCGCCACGCCGACGTCCGGCCCATCAGCGGAACCGTCGCGAACATGGCCGTGTACTACGCGCTGCTGGAACCGGGGGAAATCATGACGTCCGTGGCCCTGAGCCATGGCGCCCACATCAGCTCCGCAAAGTTCGGCGCGGCGGGGATGCGTGGCGTGAACAACGTGAACTATCCATTCGACATCGAACGGATGAATATCGATGTGGACGAATCGGCCAAGCTGATCAAACAGGTCAGGCCGAAGGTCGCGATGTTCGGCCAGAGCGTTTTCCTTTTCCCGAGTCCGCTGAAGGATCTGCGGGACGCCTTTCAAGAGGCGGGCTGCCACGTATGGTACGATGGGGCCCACGTGATGGGGCTCATCGCAAGCGGTGTGTTCCAGGACCCTCTGCGGGAGGGTGCGGATGTCATCACGGGGAGCACGCACAAGACCCTTCCCGGTCCCCAGCATGGAATCCTGCTCTCCGACTCCGCGGACGAGAAGTTCATCCGGAGGCTGCAGCGGGCGGTCTTCCCGGGCGTCGTGTCGAACCATCACCTCCACGCGATGGCGGCGCTCGGCATCCCCCTCGCAGAGCACATGGAGTTCGGTCGGGAATACGCGTCCCAGATCGTGCGGAACGCGAAGGCGCTCGGCCAGGCCCTCCATGAGCGGGGCTTCAAGGTCCTTGCGGAGAAGTACGGTTTCACGGAGAGCCACACGATTGCCACGGACATGTCTGCGGTTGGCGGCGGCGCACACGTCGCCGCCCTCCTGGAGAAGACGAACATCATTACGAACAAGAACCTACTTCCGTGGGACACGTCGCCCGTCAAGCCAAGCGGCGTGCGGCTTGGGACACAGGAACTCACGCGCCTCGGGATGAAGGAGTCAGAGATGGTCGACGTCGCCGACCTCTTCTCCCGCGTCGTGATTCAGGGCGAGTTGCCGGAAAAAGTCGCGAAGGATGTCGGGGCGCTCCGCAAGGAATTCAACACGGTTCACTACTGTTTCAAGCCTGGGGCGGAAGCGCATCGCCGGTGGCGAATCCTCTGACGATTTTTCAATCGGTGGAGTCGCTGAATCCGCACGAGCCTAGTGGACGACTCGGACGCGATAACTCGTTCTGGACTCGATTCTCCCGCGAATCAGCTCCTCGCTCGTTTTCGACGGGTCGAAGTCGACGACCGCCGCATCGATCATGTAGTTTGCCACGACGTCATTGATCCCTGGCGCCCCCCTAAGGGCTTTCTCAAGGATCCTTGTGCACGTCGCGCAATCCATTCCGGAGATCCGATACTTGACC
>CAYOUM010000049.1:5170-5412 GCA_964407185.1 uncultured Methanomassiliicoccales archaeon
GAGACGGATTCACTTCGAATTGAAAAACCTGTCATGGCCAGAGGGTAGCGGCGAAAGTCTCTGAGAAGCCACCGGAGAGGATCGAACTCCCGACCTGCGGTTTACAAAACCGCCGCTCTACCGACTGAGCTACGGTGGCATTCGACTCGCGATGGGCGCTGCGTCTAAAAACACTTGTCCGAGAAGTGGCCGACTCAGGAACATCGACCGTGTCCGCGTCGTGGGCGCCGTGGTCGTTTCCA
>CAYOUM010000049.1:5422-9131 GCA_964407185.1 uncultured Methanomassiliicoccales archaeon
GGCCCGGAACTTTTATGAGGCTCCCAGCGGAGTGGAACCCCTTCAGGGGGGAGACCGACAACGCTTCCCTGCCCCATCTGCAATGCCGAGCTCCAGTTCATCGAGGAGTACGCCCGAGACTACTGTCCCTCGTGCGGTCAGTACGCTCCGGAGGGTTACGGCGGCGGGAAGGGACTCCGGTGTCCAAAGTGCGACGGTATCCTGTCATACGTTAAAGACTACGACCGCTATTTCTGCTTCAGAGACCAAGAGTATGCAGCGGAAGAGATTGGGAGGGAGCCGGCACCCCCGGACGAGCCAGCCACGCCGGTGAGCTCGACGGATATTCTGTCAATCGACGAGATGTTAGGCGGCGAAGTCGCACCGCCCCCGACGGCGACGTCCGAAAGCGAAAGGGCATCTTCGGCCGCCGTGGCACAGGAGCCAACCCCCGAAAAGGCTCTTCCCCAAAACATCAAGCCCGCCGTATCCCCGATGCGAGCCCCAATCCCTCCGGCAAGTGAGCCGAGCCCACCGACGGAGATGCCCCCGGAGACCATCCCACGGGCTCCGTCGGAGAGTCCAAAGGAGACACCCAAGTCCCCGCCAAGACTCGTCCTCTCGAGACCCCCCCTTGTAAAGGAGGAAATCATGAAGGCGAAGAAGGCAGCCCTGATGGAACTTGCCGCCGCCAACGGGCTCGACACGATGGGGACGAAGGAGGAACTGCGGGTTCGACTTCTCGCCGAGTACAATCGGCTTCGACGCGAAGAGTTGCGAAAGATTGCCGGTCCCGCCCAGGCCGCGGCGCCGAAGGAAACGATCGTCCAGGAGCCCGCCCAGCCTGACGTAACCCGTGAATCTCCGCCCGCGACCCCGTCCCGGGCCCCGGAGGCAATGACCGTGACCGCACCGATTGCACCGCAGACCCATCGCGAGGCGGCCTCCGCGCCGACTCCGGTCCAAAGACTTGACGCGCAGCAGTTCGTCCCCGCGAGTGCGGCTCCGCTCGTCATCCCGAGCCCGGCGGCTCGACCAGACGCCGCATCCGATGGTTCTCCGGAGCCGACACAGACGCAACTCCTGCCAGGACCGCCGAAGCTGATCAACCCCTGTCCAACGTGCGGGCGCGAGTTGGCATATATCGAGCGTTACGACCGCTACTACTGTGATCGCTGCAAGTCGTATGCGCCACCGCCTGTGAAAGTCGTCACCGTGCCGCCCCCACCCCGGGTCGGCCGACCGTGCGCCACGTGCGGTCGGGAACTTACGTACGTCGAGCAATATGATCGTCACTACTGCTACTACTGCAAGGCGTACGCGCCCCTCGAGATGGCCCAGCCGGCGGTCGGGCCGAGCGTGCAAGTTCTCGAGCCGAGACTCGAAACCGCGCACGCGGGAACAAGGAACGCCTGCTCGACGTGTGGGAGGGAACTGTCGTACATCGCGAGGTATGCGCGGTATTACTGCTACGACTGCGGAAAGTACGCGCCACCGCGGCCGAAGCACCCTTGCCCGAATTGCGGGAAGTCCCTCACGTATGTCTCCCAATACCGGCGGCACTACTGCTACGGTTGCAGCCAGTACGCCCCTGTAGAGCTGACGGTGAACATCCTCGCCGAAAGCGCGGTCGCGGTCCCTGGAGCCTCGGCCGCCGCGCCGCGGATCGCTCGAACGACGCGCCCGGACGTCGTCCCCCGCCATGGGAGCCTCATCGTTCCCGCGACGATCAGTACGATCGGCCTCCTCCTCGCCGCTGCGCTCCATCTCCTCGTCGCATTACCGCTGAGCGCCGGCGAGCAGCCATACATCAACCTCGACAGCCGGACGGCTTGGCTCATTGAGTTCCTCGGGCTCCTCCTCCTTGGAACCGGCGTGGTCATCGCCCTCGTCCGGCTCCGGGATCGGAAGTGAAAGGGGCCACTGAGGACGCGAACCCTTTTACGCATTGGCCCCTTCGACGCCGATGATGCGGCTTGGGGAACTCATCCATGACCTACGTGTGGACCGTGAATACAACCCACGCCAGATCATCGCGACGTGGACGGAGAAGGACCTCCTCGATGGGAAGGTCGTGGACGCCTGGGTGATCATCTTCCGAACCCGCGGCTGTTACTGGGCCCACACCTCCGGTTGTTCGATGTGCGGGTACGTGAACGACACGGCCGTGGACGTTGCGGAGGCGGACCTCCTTCACCAGCTCGCGTCCGTCGTCAAACGGCATCGAGGTCAGGTGATCGTGAAAGTGTACACGTCAGGGAACTTTTTCGATGACCACGAGCTCCCGCCCGGGGCCCGCAAGGAGATTCTGAGGGAGCTCGGGGACCGGTGTGACAAGGTCATCGTCGAGACGCTCTCCCACATGATTCGTCGGGAGCAGCTCGACGAGGCGCTACGACACGTGGACCGTCTCGAGGTCGCCTTCGGGCTTGAGTCGACAAACGAAAGGGTCCTGCGCCACAGCGTGAACAAAGTGTGGGGCCTCAAGGAACACGCACGCGCGGCCGCCATGGTCCACGAGGCCGGAGGGACCGTGAAGACGTACCTTCTGATCAAGCCGCCATTCCTGACGGAGCACGAGGCGATCAAGGACGCCGTCCGATCTGGCCACGAAGCGGACGCGCACTCCGACACGACTTCCTACAACCCCGTGAATGTGCAGAGGAATACCCTCGTCGACCATCTGTTCCGGCGGCGGGAATACCGCCCGCCATGGCTGTGGTCCGTGGTCGAAGTACTCGAGCGCACGCGCGACCTCCGCGCGCATGTGAAGAGCCATCCGACGGCGGGCGGGATGCGACGCGGCGCCCACAACTGCGGCTCCTGCGATCGTGCGGTTCTCGCTGCGATCGAGGAGTTCTCGCTCGGGCTTCGGGAGGACTTCCAGGACCTTGATTGCGCCTGCAAGGACGCTTGGCGCGTCGAACGGGAACTCCAAGAGTTCCTCATGAGCCCAGCGGACGTCGGCGCGATCCTCGCTCGGTAAATCTTTTATCACAGCGGAAATTGGGGCGCTCGATCCCGATGCAGTCGTACGAACTCAAGCGCGGCCTCGCTAAGAGAATTGAGGGTGGCAACCTGAAAGCATTGGTTGCGTCCGTTTTCGGGGCCGCCGGGGAGAGCGACGGAAGGATCGTCACCCAGTACGGCGCCCTCGAGAAACTCGCGACATGGACGGACGGGAAGTCCCTGTTCGTCAATACCGTGATGAACCCGCGTGTTGGCGACGACGTCGCCCGTTCCACGATTGCGAAGTACAATCAGTTCCTCGAGCGGGCGACGGGCTATACGACAAAGGAGCGCTCGAAGCGCGCCCAAGTGAAGACGAAAACGAAGACGTAACCGCAGCGCTGGCCCCGCAAGCCACCGCCCGGGATGCGACGCTCTATCGCTGCCGCTGGACGCGTTGAAAAAGGAAAGCAGCTCCCCGGCTTACGTGCCGAAGAGCGCGCCGAGGCCGGCTGCGGCCTCTTCCTCGCTGACCTTCTCCTCCTCCTTCTTCTTCTCCTCTTTCTTCTCTTCCTTCTTCTCGCCCGCGGCGGGCGCGGGAGCGGCGGCGGGCGCCATCGCGGTTGCGGACGCGAGGACCTCATCGACGTTCACGCCTTCGAGGGCGGCGGTCAGCGCCTTCACGCGGGTCTCGTCGACCTTCACACCGGCCGCGGTGAGGACCTTCTTCAGGCTCTCCACCGTAATCTTCTGGCCGGCGGCGTGAAGCACAAGCGCACCG
>CAYOUM010000050.1:0-2753 GCA_964407185.1 uncultured Methanomassiliicoccales archaeon
ACCCGAGCACCTCATCCACCGAACTCGCTCGGTGTGCGTCTCGTGAGAGAGAGAGCCGACCTTACATAATGATTGCGCCCGCGCGTCCTGCCGAGTCCTCAGATGCTCGAGGTCGGACGCGACGCGCCGGTCCGGAGGAATTGGACAAGGGCCTGCAAGGAATTAATCCCGTGAACGCGGGCGAACGCGAGGAGGACAAGGGTCCCCGCGATTTCCCCGGCGATCACGACGGGGTCCGAAAAGAGGACGAGGAGCCGGGAAAGGAGGTCGGTGATCCCGGGCGGGAACGCGAACCCGAACGCGGGCCACAGGACGACCCACGGCTGCTGCCAGATCTCGTCGAGGAGCCCGTGGGTTGCGACTCCCAAGCCCAAGTAAACCAGCCCCCGAAGGCTTGGAACCAAGCTCACTCCGAGAATGGCCCCGACGAACACGAGCGTGTGGGCCCACAGCCGCGCCTCGAGCCCTAGCAGGAGGCCAAGGGGTTTGTCGACGAGGTCCGGCAGGATCGTTCCAAGGAGGACGAGGCGATAGTCGACGGGCAGGCGTGTTTTCCACGCGAGGAGCCAGGCGAGGCCGAGACCGATTCCCAGGTGGCCCAGGAGGTACATCTCCCTGGCGGGTTTCTCGATGGGGACTTGACGATTCCGCGCCAGGAATCACATGTGAGAACACCGAGAGTCTGCTACGACCTCGGGAGCCGATAGAGGGCAATACCGATGGCGGCCCCTCTCAACCCGCACATCGTCGGGTCGTCGGCCAGGGCGTTGTCGCGTACAGCAGCTCCTGCGGGGGAAGGCATTTGATTCGCGCAGCCCCTCCCGTGTGATGGCGGTACGTGCTGCTCCCGATCGTTGTCGTTGCGTTACTCCTCCTCGTCGCCGGCGTGTGGTGGACCTTCGCGATGTTCGCATGGCTTGCGTGGGAGCGGCGGTTCCAGTCGCCCGCTCTCAGGGCACAGATCGAAAAAGGCGGCCCGGCGTCGAGTACGGGGCTCGCGGATGTCGTCATCTTTGGTCTGCCGATGGTCGTTCCCCCAGTCCTCGCTTTCGATGGACTTCTCGTGGGACTTTTCCTGTACGTGCCCGCGTGGACCTTCCCACTTCCCGAGGCCAGCTTGCTCCAACTGCTCGGCGCGGCCCTCCTATTCCTGGGGCTGATTCTTTTCACGGCGGGCGCGTACCTCACGGGCAAGCATGTCTACAGTAGGCTCCCGGATGAGCGCCCGTTGCTTGAGCGAGGGCCGTTTCGGTACGTGCGACACCCCATCTATCTCTCCTTCCTCCTCATCGGGACGGGGTTTGGCCTCTTGGCGATGAACGTCCTTGCGCTCCTCTGCCTAAGCCTCTTCGTGAACGTGAAGGGGTGGACCCACGAGGAAGCGGAGCTCGAGAGGCTGTATGGCGAGCGATATCGACAATATCGGAAGCGAACCGGGGCGTTTCTCCCTCGACTTCGGCCGCGGAATTGAGTCGTTTCGATCGTGCGCCGAGGCTCCGTAACGTGTGTGTTGGTGCACCGCGACCCACCCCGATTGAAGGTTTCGACTTCAGCCGGACGAGCGGAGGGAACGGCGGACGATCCCATTTCCTGGTCTGACACTCTGGCACTGCCCAGGCCCACTCGGATCGTTCCCCTCAAGTTTGTCTGCGTTGCGCAGCAGATCTAACTCCTGGCGTCGGGCCTCCTGGAACCAAGGAGCCCTTGGACGCGAGAACCCTCATTCCGGGAACGTCCGACCCGCAAATGCAGTGCTCAATGGGCGTGGGACGTCACGGCGGATGCAACTCGTCGAGCCGACGATCGTGGTGTGTCGGCTCCGCGTGGACGACGACTTCTGCAACGCCCGGGACGCGCTCCTTGATCGACACCTCGACGGCGTGGGCGATTTCGTGCGCGGCTTCCAAGCTCGTCCCGCGGGACACGTGCACGGCGAGGTCCAACAGGACCTGATGGCCCGACGACCGGCCACGGAGGCTGTGGACGTCCACAACT
Organism: uncultured Methanomassiliicoccales archaeon; assembly: GCA_964407185.1. Classification (GTDB taxonomy): domain Archaea; phylum Thermoplasmatota; class Thermoplasmata; order RBG-16-68-12; family RBG-16-68-12; genus EA-19. Next base: position 1,996 of record CAYOUM010000050.1, read on the forward strand.
CCGTCGACACGGGTCGCGGCTTCCTGGACCGCCTCAAGGAGCTCCTCCGGAGGCGACGCGTCCACGAGCACCTGCAGGTTCCTCCTCCCCATGAGGAATGCCGCCACGAGGAACGCGAGAGCGATCGCTACGGCGCCGACGAGGTCCATGAACGGGAAGCCGAGGTACGCCGCCCCGATTCCGACGAGCACGCCAATCTTCCCAATGGCGTCCGTCCCGAAATGGTACGAATCCGCCTCGAGGGCCGAACTCCTGAGCACCCGCCCGCGCCGGGCGATGTAGCGGAAGAGGAGGACGTCGAAAACGATCGTCGCGAGGACCACGCCGAGAGCGACGGGGGTGACCGTGACCTGGAACCCGAGAAGATACCGCCGCACGGCCTCCTGAATCACCGCGACACCGATGATCGCGATGAGGACGAACTGAATGAGGGCGGCGGCGTTCTCATACCGGCCGTACCCGTACGCGTGCCCTCGGTCTGCGAACCGGAGGGCCATCCGGATGCCGGCCAAGGCCACCACGGAACCCGTGAGGTCCACGCCGGAGTGGAAAGCGTCCGCGAGGACGGACAGGCTCCCCGTCGCCAAGGCCACGGCGAGCTCTGTCGCGACGAGCCCCGCGTTCGCGCCGATGGAGATCGCCGCGACCTGCAGCTTCGGATGCACGGCCATTGGAGCGGGAGAAGACACATGAGGGTTTGCACGACGACCCCGTGCGGTACGAATGGGATCGACGGCGGAGAGCTTGTCAGTCCCACT
>CAYOUM010000050.1:2853-8837 GCA_964407185.1 uncultured Methanomassiliicoccales archaeon
ACGGTCGCGGACGATCCGTCGAAGGTGATGGGCCGCGTGACGGAGGTGACCGTCCAAGACATCACGGGCGACTTCAGCAAGATGCACATCAAGCTCCAGTTTCGCGTTCACCAGGTCCAGGGGACGGACGCGCTCACGACGTTCGTGGGGCACGGCATGACCTCCGACTACGTGCGCCGCCTCACGCGCCGGAAGCGGACGCGGACGGACGGCGTGTTCAACGTGACGACGAAGGACACTTGGAGGATCCGCGTGAAGCCGATGGCGATCACGGACCGGCGGGTCCAGTCATCGAAGCAGCGCGTAATCCGGCAGCTCATGGAGAAGACCGTGCGGGAGGCCGCCGCCGCCATGACGGTCGGCGAGTTCGTGAAGGTGATGATTTCCGGCGACCTCGCAAAGGGGATCGCGATCGCGTGCAAAACGATCCAGCCGATCAGCCGGGTCGAGGTCCGCGCGTCGGAAGTCCTCCAATCGGGAACCGTTCCGGAACCGACGCCGGTCCCTGTGGAAGCACCGCCCCAGCCAGAGGAGATGCCCGCGGCGGGGGAGCCGCCGGCGGGTGACGTGGGGGCCGAAGAGACGAGCCCGGAAGAGCTGCAATCGGACGACCTGTGACGTCGCGATGATCGTGTCGGGGTGGCTCAGCCTGGTGGAGCGTCGGACTCATAGGGTACGCGATCGTTGGTGACCCGCTCTCCTGGGAGATCCGAAGGTCAGGGGTTCGAACCCCCTCCCCGACACTTACATTCCGGGGCGCTTGTGAAGGACCATCGACTCGATGCCGGACAGGTCCCACCGGATTGTTGGGGTCCGACTAGCAGAAGTTCTGGCCGTTGCCCTTGAGCTTGTTGTCCTCGAACTCGTTACCAGCGGTCGGCCCTTGCACGCCGCACCCGTTACTCGTGATCTTGTTCTCCTCGACGCTGTTGCCCGCGAGGGTTCCCCAGAAACGGATGCCCACCCCGTTGCCCCTGATCTTGTTTTCCTCGATGCTGTTACCGGTGGAGGTGCCGGCAAGGACAATCCCGACGCTGTTCACATCGACCCTGTTGTCCTCTAGTTCGACGTTCGTCGACTGGACGCCGCTGTTGCCGCCGCGCAGGGGGGCAAGACCCGCGAAGCCATTCTCGGAGACCCTTACGGATTCCACGCTAATGTCGGTCGAGCCCGAGATCAAGATTCCTGCGGTGAGCTTGCTGATCGTCCCCGGGCCTTCAATCTCCACGCCGCTCTTGCCGCTTACGGAGATCCCGACCGTCGCCAGACCTGTTCCTGAACCACTGATCGTGTGCCCATTCAGGTCGATGGTGATTCCGTTGGCACCGACGATCAGCCCGTTTCCGGGGCAGGAAAGGTCGTGATTGAGTTCGAGGTCTTTCGTGATCGTTCGGCCGCAGAGGTCGCTCGACGCCGGCGCGCCGCCGATCGTTGCGAACGAGGAGAGGAGCGCGACAAGCAGCACCCCGGTGACGCTCATTGCACCGATTCGCACCGGTTGCAACGCAGTAGCGAGACCGAACATATCAATCGACCCTTTGGCCTATAATCGTGGGAGCTTCCACCACTTTGACCATTGCGACCCGCGTCTCATTCGTGATTTGGATTCCGAAAAAATTTCGTCCTAGGACGGTTTTTTGTTTCGACTGCGAATGGGTGCTGGAAACGTGTTCGTATGGAGGAAATACAGATTTCAAACGCGAGTCAGATCATGTTGCGTCATGTCGTTCGCTTCACCGCCTCGACGACGACGAACAGCGGAACGCGGGTGAGGTCCGCAAAGAATCGATATTTCTCGAGCGCCTTCTCTGAAGGAAACGGCTCTTCGTATCGAGAGATGAGGAAGCCGACATCTGTGAGCGCCGCAAAGAAATCGCGCAACGGTCGATGGAACGAGATGGCCGGCGGAAGACCGGGCGGAGACCAGAGGACCGCGACGCGATCGAAGTACCGATCCACCGCGAGGAAGCGCCGCTCCTCGATTCGTTCCGTGTCCTTCGGCTCCCGCACCCACGTCCCCGGAACCGGAGACTCGAATGCAGGGTGGGTCATGCTGAACAGAAAGCGGCCGCGCGGCTTCAACACGCGATGAATCTCCCGTACCGCCTCGCGATACCGTCGGACATCCTGGAGGACGACATTCGAGACTGCGACGTCGAACGTCCGGTCGCGAAAGCGGGCCAGGTTTGCGAGATTCCCCAAGTGGTACCGGATTCCGAGCGGCCTCTTTGCCTCCTCCGTCTTCGCGCTCTCGAGCATCTTCGGCGAGAGCTCGACGCCCTCGACCTTCGCGCTCCGTCGTGCGAGGAGGCGACTCAGGTACCCGTTCCCGCATCCCGCATCAAGGATGCGGAGCCCCTTGACGACACCAAGGAACCGGAACAGGACCGGGTCGATCACCCACTCCCGGTTGATGTCCCCTCGCGCCGTGTACCTTGTAACCCACCAAGTCGCGACGGCGTCCCAACCTTTCCGGACGTCCTCGTCCGAGACGGAATCCAGGGGTGCAGTGCGGAAGACCCAACGCTCGGGGAGTCTCTCGTCTCGGGTCATCCCATGTTTCGTTCGCCGCCACGCCGGCCGCCTTTGCCACGGATGGCGGCGAGCGAACTCGAGTCGGTCCAGGCCCCCGTGAAACTCCGCGTGCCATGGGCATCGCATCCGGTAGAAGTATGACCACGCCCAAAATCGCCGCCACACGGTCTTCGTCTCCCGTGCGCAGTCGATGCAGTAGAACTTCCTATCCCTGGGACAGAAGGAGACGCCATGAAAGTGCTTTGGCTTGCCGCACACCGCGCACTCGAACCGCCAATGGAGATCGCACCGTGGATGTGAGGAGTCAAGCGCATGGCGGGCGTCGCGGATCCGATATCGTGGTTCCCGTCCATGGATAAGCTCGCAATATCGACAGCGTGTCGGGGCCATGAGGCGGGGCCGATGGCTCTGGAACGCATTACGTTTTGCACGCGAACCCGGTGTGGCGGTGTGGCGTTTCGATTCGAGGCGTCGCGCCCTCGTTTCGTAACCCGTGGACCCCGGCGCGTTGCCGAGGCCGACAGCGAGTCCAGATCAGTTTGTTACAAGGCGTGATACACATCGCGAAATACCCACCAACCGGTCCCGCCATTTCGTCCCGGTCACGGGAGGGGCAGAGAAAGATGTCATCACATCGTGAAGCACCGAAAATTTCGAACGACCCTGTCGCCGACAGCACAGACCTGTATGCATTCGTCGACCCGAACGACCGCTCGAAGGTTACGATCCTGGCGAACTACATTCCGTTCGAGGAGCCCGCCGGCGGTCCGAACTTCTTCCACTTCGGCGACGATGTCCTGTACGAGATCAAGATCGACAACGACGGTGATGCGGAGGCGGAAATCGCGTTCCAATTCCGCTTCAAGACGCAGGTGATGAACCCGAACACGTTCCTCTACAACACAGGTCCCATCAAGTCCCTCACGGATTCGAACTGGAACGTCCGGCAGCTGTATTCCGTGACGATGATCCATCCCGGGTGGCTCGGGCAGAAGAAGACTGTGCTCGGGACGGACCTCGCGTGCCCGCCCGTCAACATTGGGCCCCGGTCAACCCCGGGCTACGAGGCACTGGCGAGCGCGGCGGTTCACGACGTGGGCCACGGTGTCAAGGTGTTCGCCGGGCAACGGGAGGAAGCGTTCAACGTCGATCTCGGGTCGATTTTCGACCTCGGTGCACTCCGGCCATTCGGGCAGGCCCACCTCATCCCGCTCGCCGCGCCGGGTGGCGTCGATGGCACGAAGGGCTACAACGTCCACACGATTGCCCTCCAGGTGCCGAAGAAGCTCCTCACGGCTGGCGGCTCGGAGCCGACCGATGTATTGGATCCGAAGGCCGTGATCGGAATCTGGACGACGGCCAGCCGATGGCGGGCAATGAACGGGGGCCGCGGCGAAGAGGGACGGTGGGAACAGGTGTCCCGACTCGGCAACCCGCTCGTCAACGAGGTCATCATTCCCGTCGGGAAGAAGGATGAGTGGAATTCCCGGGAGCCCGCGGGGGATCAGATCTACCTCCCGCACTTCGAGAACCCGGAGCTTCAGACGCTGCTACCGATCCTGTACCCCGGCGTGTTCCCGAAGCTCGCCGCCCTGACGGCGGCGAAGACGAAGCGGGCGGACCTCGTCGCAATCCTCCTCACCGGTCTCCCGTCGTCCGTCCTCAAGGCCCAAGGTGTGACCTTCCAGAACGTCACAGGCACGAGGCCGGCCGACATGCTTCGCCTGAACATGGCGATCCCACCCGCGGCGACCCCAAGTCCATTTGGGATCCTCGGAGGCGACCTCGCGGGGTTCCCGAACGGGCGCCGCGTCATCGACAACGTGACCGCAATCGAGTTGCGGGCGGTTGCAGGTGTGACCCACCCATTGGTCAACGCTGCCTTCGCTCCGGACGCCGCAGCGAGCGCCCTGACGGACGGGACGACAAACGAAGTGCCCGCCCTCGCGACCTTCCCGTACCTGGCGCACCCCCTTCAAGGCTACGAGCACGTGCACTGAATGGGGAAATCGCGACCGTCGGGTCGTTCAACTCCAGCGGTCCCCGGACTTGCTCGGCGCGAAAGCCGCATTCGGTCCGCGGAGAGGGAGGTCATGACGGTGAAGGTTGGGCTGCCCTGGTGGGACTTGGTGTCCTCTGCTGCCCCACTTGAAACGACGAACTGTAACATGGGATTGACCAAAGGATGAGTTCTTGGTTGAGATGATGTAACAGGGAGTGTTACGAATCTCTTTTTACGCAGGCCTCCATCTCTTGCGTCGTGAAGCTTGCCGAGGCGACCGAGTCCCTCCGACGGATTGGCCTTAGCCGTTATGAGGCCGTCATTTTCCTCAACCTCGCGCGGGCAGAAGCCGCCACGGCGGGCGAGATCGCACGGATGAGCGGCGTGAACCGGGTGCAGACATACCGGGCCCTCGAAAGCCTCGAGGGGCGCGGCCTCGTCGAGGTCACCTTGGACCGCCCCAAGAGATACGCGGCACGGGCGATCAACGAGGTCTTCGACATGGTCGCAGAGGAGAAGCGAGCCGAACTCGAGAGCCTCGATGCACTCCGGAAAGGCATCCTCGAGGCGTGGCCAAAGCTCTCCGGACGCGCCCGGGAACCGCCATCCGTGCGGCTCCAAGTAATCAAAGGCCGAACCCAGATATACAAAGCGCTCCGGAGATTCGTCGGGACCGCGAAAAAAGAAGTACTGGCGTTCACGACAACGAAAGGGATCCAGCGATCGTACCGAGCTGGCGTGAACGAGGTGCTGCTTGAGGCGATGCGCCGGGGCGTGAAGCCCAAACTGCTCGCCGATATCGACCGATCGAACGCCGCCCTCATGGCCCGGGTCGCACAGCATGTTCCGCTCCGGCACATCGAAAGGCAGCGGGGCCGATTCATCATCGTCGACGGAGAATCGATCTTCGCGTTCCTGGTGCAGGACGAGCGCACGATCCGCGGGGAGGCGGAGACCGCCCTGTGGACAAACAGTCCAGATTTCGTGCGGGCGCATGTGGAGTTCTTCGAGCAGGCATGGTCCTCTGGGATGCCGGCAGAGTCACGCCTTGCTGCGCTCACTCGGTAGTCGAAGCGGCGCCGCTCGCATTATCAATGGTGTGAATGTAACACGGAATGTTACATAATGGGATATATCCAACCCTGTGATGGCCCCGCCCGCCCAAACGGGCAAAGGAGAGGAGGATATGGCAGACCACTTAGACGCCCCGGACCTCATGTCCCCGGGTGGTGACCCGAGCATCGACATCACGGACATCTACGCGTTCAAGAAGAAGGACGCCAACAAGTCGATCTTGATCTTGAATGTCAATCCGCTTTCGCTCGCGCCCTCATTCAATGACGATGCCTTGTACGAGCTGAAGGTGGATACGGATGGAGACGCGCGCGCGGACATCGCCTTCCGGTTCCGGTTCTCCGCTCCCGCGAGCAGCCAAGACGTGACGGTT
>CAYOUM010000051.1:0-6125 GCA_964407185.1 uncultured Methanomassiliicoccales archaeon
CTACCGAGTCTGCGAGAACTGCGGCGCGGCAATCGTCAGCCAATCCGGGCGGCTCTTCCTCGTTCGTCCGGCCGCAGCGGTCCACCCTCGGGCCGCTTAGACGAAGACCCACGTTCGCCCATTACAACCCGCGCGAATCTCTTAAGTAGCCGCCTCCCATCGCGCTCGCACTCTATGCGTGCAATAGTCGAAATCCACCTGAAAAAGGGCGTCGCCGACCCGGAGGGTGACAACGTCCTGAAGGCCCTGAAGCTTCTCGGGTTCTCGTCCGTCTCGGCCGTGCGTTCGATCAAGGTTTTCGAGATCGTGACCGGAGATCGATCGCTGGCGAGGGCGAGGATTGCCGTGGAGGAGATGTGCCGCAAGCTGCTCGCGAGTCCTGTGATTCACGACTACAGGATCGATTTCGTTGGCTCAGACGCGCGAACCGTTCGCGCGACGCGTCGGTAGCCTACGCGTAGCCGCCGACTCGGTGGCGCTGATCGACCTTCCACGTCCCCATCTGGTCCTTTGCCATGAGGTCGGACTTCGCCACCTCGCGCTCCGCTGCCTTCACGAAATCCTCCATCGTGATGCGCTGCCGCTTCCCGCGCTTCAGCGCGTTCCTCATCGCCTGGCGGACCGCGTTGAGAATCGACCCGCCGCTCAGAGAATACTTTCGCGAGAGGGCCTCAAAGTTCACGTCCTTTGCGAGAGGCGCCTCCGGGGGGACCAGCTTGTGCCAGATCTTCTGTCGCAACTCGGCAGCCGGCATCTCGAATTCGACGGCAATGTCGATCCGCCGGTCGAGCGCCCGGTCCATCACCCGCGCGAGATTTGTCGCGAGAATGCATACCCCGGGGAAGTTCTCGAGGTGGCTCATCAGGACATTCACGTCGCGGTTCGTCCAGGGCGCGACCGTCATGCCCCGGCGATGGAACACGGCGTCCGCCTCGTCGAAGAAGAGGACCGCGTCTTTCTCCGCGGCCTGATGGAACACGGCCTCGATGTTCTTCTCCGTCTCGCCGACCCACATGTTCTCGAGCTGCGCGTAGTTTACGATCATGAGGGACTTCCGCAGGGCCCTCGCAATCGCCTCCGCGGTCATCGTCTTCCCCGTGCCCGGCGGGCCGGCGAACAGGAGCGACAGGCCTTTCGCTTTGCGAATCACCTTCTTCATTCCCCACCGCTGGAAGATCTGGCTCTTGTGGCGGATCTCGATCAGCGCGTCCTCGATCGCGTCGTGGGTCCTCGGGCTCATCACAACATCGTCAAGGGAGAACCGGGGTTCGATGACCGTATACAACCGGCCCCGCTCGCCCGGTCGCTCTCGGGCGTGCTCTTCGAGGTGCTCCATCTCTTCTTCGGATTCGTAGACCTCGACGCCCGCCTTCAGGAGCTCCACAATCTTCTCGACGTCCTGGCGGGAGACGTGGTCACACGACCGGTTCACTCGCCCGCATTTTGGGCACTTCACAATCCACTTGTCCTTTTCGCCCACTCCGTCACCCCATCCGTTCGTTAGGCGACGCCGGCCACGCCTTCGGCCCGGCTCGGGTGACTATCGTTTTCGCGCTATTTAAGCGTGAAACGATAACCTCAAGAACCCTCGCGGCCGGTTTCGCACCGCAAGGTCCGGGAAACCATAATGTAGCCCGCAGCATTGAGGACCGAGGCGAAGCGGGTGGGAGAGCGGTACGTCCGGAAACGCGTGCCGTTTCCCCTTCATGAAGTTGGGATATCGGGCGCCACCGATTCGGAGCTTCAGGGCGTCAGTGACGAACTCGCGCTCGCCCTCAGCGCAGACGAGATGCGCCGCGTGCAAACCTACTTCCGCGACAGAGGTCGCGATCCCACGGATGTTGAGCTTCAGAGCTTGGGCCAGGCGTGGTCGGAGCATTGCTGTTACAAGTCCTCGAGGGTGTTCTTGCGGGAGTTCATCTTCCCGGTTCAGACACCAGATGTTCTCGATCGGGGCGACGCGGGCGTGATGGAATTCGACCGGGATCACGCGTATGCGTTGCGGATTGCGAGCCACAACCACCCGAGCGCCGTGGTGCCGTACGGCGGTGCGACAACGGGAATCGGCGGGATCATCCGCGATGTGCTCGCGATGGGGGCGCAACCGATCGCGCTCGTCGACCCCCTCCACTTCGGTCCGCTCGATTATCCTTTCGAGAAGCTGCCAAAGGGCACCCGCCACCCGAAATATCTGTTCGGCGGCGTCGTGGCGGGCATTCGGGACTACGGGAATCGCCTTGGCATCCCGACCGTGGCGGGCTGCCTCGCGTTCGACGAGGGGTACCTCGGAAACATTGTTGTGAACGTCGGGTGCATCGGGTTCGGGAAGAAATCGCAACTCGTGCGGAATCGCGTGAAGAAACTCGATGACGTGTTCATTCTCTGCGGAGGCCTCACGGGGCGCGATGGGATTCACGGCGTGACGTACGCGAGCGTCGACCTCACGGAGGAGGCCGTTGGTGGATGGGAAGCCGGTGCGGTCCAGCTTGGCGATCCAATCATGAAGGAACCGCTGATCCACGCCGTGATTGAATGCGCGCAGGCGGGCCTGCTGGACGGCCTCAAAGATCTTGGGGGCGGCGGGCTCAGCTGCGTGATCGGCGAGATGGCCCTTGCGGGTGGGTTCGGCGCGGAAATCGATCTCGCCCGCGTACCGCTCAAGGAATCCGGCCTCGCCCCGTGGGAGATCTGGGTGAGCGAATCGCAGGAGCGGATGATGCTCGCCGTCGCTCCGGAGAACATCCCGAGAGTCCTCGAGATTTTCGAGCTGTACGATGTCCCCGCGACGCCCATCGGCCATGTGATTCCCGAAACCGTGTGCCGGGTTCGCTATCGCGGAGAGGACGTCCTCGAGATGGACCTCGCTTTCTACACGGGTGGGCCGGAATACCGGAGGCCGCTACGGGAGCACCGGGTGCCGAAGCAGGGGGCCGACGTGCCGCCGAAGCCGAAGAACCTGACCTCGATATTCCTCCGGATCCTGTCCTCGCCGAACGTCGCGAGCAAGGAGTATGTGATTCGACAATACGACCACGAAGTGCGGGCCGCGACCGTACTGAAACCGTTGCAGGGCGTCATCGGAAAGGCGAGCCATGGCGACGCCGCCGTTGTGAAGCCACTCGTCGATTCGTGGCGGGGCCTCGCGATCGCATGCGCCTCGACGGGTTCATACACCGCGCTGGACCCCTATCGCGGCGGCGCGACGGCCGTTGAGGAGGTCTGCCGAAATCTCGTCGCGGTGGGGGCGAAACCCCACGCGATCACGAACTGCCTGAACTTTGGGAACCCGGAGAGGCCAGACAGGCTCTGGTTCCTCCGCGAGGCGGTTCGCGGGATTGGGGAAGCCGCCTCCGCGTTTGGGCTCGCGGTCCCCTCCGGGAATGTGTCCCTGTACAACGAGAGCCCAAGCGGACCCGTGCTGCCCACACCCGTTGTCCTGGCCGTCGGAATCGTGGAAGACATCCGGCGGTGCGTGACGTCGGATCTCAAGCGCGCGGGCGACCGGCTCTTTCTCGTGGGAGCCACGGACGTCGGGCTCGGCGGGTCGGAATATTATCGCCTCCTCGGGATCGACGGAGGGGAGCCTCCGGCTGTCCACCTGACCGCCACGAAAGCTGCGTCCGAAAGGCTCCTCGCGGCGATCCGCGGAGGAACCGTGGTCGCATGTCACGACCTCTCCCATGGCGGCCTTGCCGTGGCGGCCGCGGAGATGGCCCTCGGTGGTGATCTCGGGGCGGCGCTGGAGCTCCGGGATTCGAGGTTACGGTTCGACATCGCGTTGTTCTCGGAGAGCAACGGGCGCTGGCTGGTCGAGGCCTCGAGAGGGCGTGAACGGGAGTTCCTGGAACTCATGGCGGGCACGCCCGCGATGGAGGTCGGGCGCGTCGGCGGTCCGGAGCTTCTGATTCGCCAGCGAGCCGAGCGAATCCGCGTCTCCCTTCCGAAATTGCGCCGTGCATGGGCCGACGCGCTCCCGAACTTGGTGGTGGTCTCGTGAAGGTCTCCGACGTGCGAGTCGGCGTCGTGCTCATCGAGGGCACGAATTGTGAGGACGAGTCCGTTGCGTATTTTCGGGTCCTCGGCGCGCAAGCGGAGAAGGTCCACCTGAAGCAACTCATCGGCGATGTCCCACCGGGGATGCGGCGGAAGTTGGAGGACTACGACGTCCTCATGATCCCCGGGGGATTCGCAGCGGGTGACTACATCCGGGCAGGCGCGATTTTCGCGGCCCGGATGCGCCACGGACTCGCGACGGCGCTCAAGGAATTCGTGCGCGAGGGCAAGCCCGTGTTCGGCGTGTGCAATGGCTTCCAAGTCCTCGTCGAGGCCGGCTTGCTCCCTGGCCTCTCGGCGACGATGACGGAGGAGCCAGAGGCCGTCCTCGCGGTTAACGACTCTGGACACTACGAATGCCGTCCGAGCCTTCTGAAGCAGGAGAATCGGGGTCGGTGCGCGTTCGTCTCCCGAATCCCTCGCGGGAAGACCCTGACGATGATTTCCGCGCATGCGGAAGGGAAGATTCTGTTTCCGGGCGGGCGCGAGAAGGCGATTGTCAGGCAGCTCGTCGAGAACGACCAGATCGTGTTTCGCTTCGTCGACAACCGAGGGCGCTATGCGGGCTATCCGTGGTGCCCGAGCGGCGCGACGTACAACATCGCGGCGCTGTGCAACCGCGAAGGCAATGTGTTCGGGATTCAGCCTCACCCGGAGCGTTGCTTTTTCCGATACCTGCATCCGGACTGGACCCGCCACGACGGCGCGGATGGGCTTGGCGACGGAGCGCTCGTCTTCCAGAGTGTCCTTGACCACGTCTCCCGGAAATTCTGAGCGGGTGGGCCAGCTCACAGCTGAACCGTGAGTTCAACGAGATCCCCGTCCGCCAGGGCCAACCGACCGCGGAGGTACTCGCGCGAAATCACCTCGAGGTTGTCCGTGTGGTGAGTCCGGATGGGAAGGATCACTGCGCAGTCAATGGCCTTCATGCGGGCGGGGAAGCACTTCGCTCCGCCAAAGGTTCGACCTTCCGCTTCGAAGCCATCGATCAAGATTCCTCCTTCTTCCCACAAGATCGTGAGTTTCGAAAGGTCAGCGCCGGAGACCTTTAGATTCAGTGTACCTTCATATGGGAGAAACCCGAGCTTCCTTGGGAACTGGTCCTTGTATCCCTTCTGGCGCATGTAGAACGCCCCCTCGCCAAGCCCGCTCGTGACGCGGCCCGCGATCATCAATTTCCCCCGCACTTCGAAGATCCGCTGATAGTCTGCGAACTCCTTCCGGAGGACGTCGACTCCCTTCGCAGAAATCTTTACGCGCTGGCGGCGGCTCGCGAGATCCCTCTGGATCAGCCCATCGTTAAGGAGTTCGAGGATCCGTTGCGACGCACTCTGCTGGCTCACTCCAAGGGCTCGACCGAGCTCCTTCGAGGACATCGTCACATACTCGCTGAGGCCGCCCCGCAGGGCGATGTGCTTCAGCGTGTCCACTTCGTGCGGTTTCACCGGACGTTCCATGGAGTCGGCCCGATAAAATCCTTTCAGAGGCCCTCGAGCACGAGATGGGAACGCGACCGGAGGAAGATCCGGGGGATCCCGAAGGCCTTGAGCCGCCGAAGAAGGGCCGCATCGTTCGTCACGACGGCGGCCTTTAGCCTCACTGCCGTGTCAAGAATCGCGTCGTCCGCGGCCCCCGGGACATCCAGGATCCTGAAGCGGGTCGCGAGCTGCAGCGCGGCCTTGGCCTTGCGGTCGCTCTTCGCAACCCCTCGGAGCTCCTGGACAACGGGCGAAGGCACGTAAATCTCGTGATCGCCGAGGAGTCGGCGGAGCTCCGCCTCGAGGTTGAGGGAAAACTGGAACGGCAGCAGAAGCGCATTTGCATCAAGGAGGACCGCCTGCACGCCCAGCACCACCGCGGTCGTACGGCTTTTCCTTTGCGCTCGCGCGAAACGCTCATCCCGATGGACGGCCCATCGCCCGCCGCATGGGGAGCGGCGCGCGGGTCGTGATGTTCGGGGCCTTCCGCACTATCCTCGGCCTCGCATTCCGTGGAATCGATACCCCGCGCCTGCCCAGGGAGGACCTCACGCCGGTTGATCTCCGCCCCCCCTTCCCCCGGGACCTTCCCGG
>CAYOUM010000051.1:6135-8356 GCA_964407185.1 uncultured Methanomassiliicoccales archaeon
CGGTGGGTTTAATACATAGCGACGCTATGCACTATGCGAGCCTATGTGGCTCGAAACGTACGGACGGTTGGTGTGCATGAAGGGAATGATCGCAGCGTTCCTCGTGCTCGCGATGCTCGGGGCCCCCTTGGTCTTCGCGGGTGTCGCAAGCGCGGCGGAACGGGATTTGACGCCCGTTGTCGAGCAAGGGGTCACGGACCGACTCGGCGGCGGGAGCTGGATAACCGTGCGCGCGGGGGACGCGCGCGTCGGCGTGGTCTACGGAACGGTTGAGAGCCCGAACAAGGTGTATGTGTTTGCGGAGTACAAGCGGCTCCTTGGCGGCGTGGACATCTACGACACCCAAGGCAACTACCTCGCGACCCGCAGCCTCCCGGTATACACGATCTTCGGCCAGAGCATGGACGCGATGATCGAGTTCGAGGACTCGGATGGGAACGGACTCTTGAACTTCCTGTCGGTCGACCGGAATGAAACCCACGATATCCCTGTGAAGGCGACGCGGCTGAACACGACGTGGTCAGCCACGGAGCCGACGGTCGAGGTCGCGGGCGACACGACGTGGGTGAACTTCACCGTCAGCACGGAGGACCTTGGCTATGGCGCCGTGTGGGACTCCGTCCTGCGGCAGCGGCGCCCGGGCGGTCCTGGGGACGGCGCCGTAGACCGGATTGCGTTCACGTTCCACCTGAAGGTGAACGTGCGCGAGTTCAGTGGTGAAGTGCCCTGGTGGAAGGTCACGATCGAGGAGAGTCGTCACAACGTGACCTCCGTCGAGCGCCTCGAGAACCGCTCGTTCTCGGGTCGGGCCGTCGCGATGGGCGCGAAGTACGACCACCTCATCGAGGGCTGGGACTTCGCCGCACCAAGGAACCTCCTTGCCCTTGAGACGCGCCTCTTCGTTGGTCACTTCGTGCCGGACTACGTTGGGCGGTTCCTCCACCTCGCGTATCACACGGAGGCCACGGACGGCGGGGACTACCGTCACCACGAGAACTCCACCGCAGAATCGATGCCCACGCCCCTCACCCGGGACATCGTCTACTTTGATGACAACTGGGACCGGATCGGCCGGTTCGTGTGGGTGAGCGACGTCGTTGTCGACGGCGTGACCACGAGGATGGCGTTCCAGGTCCAGGGCGGGGAGCGGTTCGGCGACTTCCACGGCGGAGCCATGTTCGCTGGCTTTGCGATCCGCGGGGCGTTCATCTATCCCGCGGGCGGGTCGATCTTCCACGACCCCGGCATGGATGCGACGTCATTCGTGTGGAGCTTCCCTGGCGCGGTGAACCTCACGCCACTGACGGTGCTCGCGATTCAGGTCGCAATCGCGGTGATTGCCATGGGGGCCGCGGTCCTGATGCGAGCCAGGGGACGGCGGGCGAAGTAACCCGCCTCCCCATTCTTCCATTTTCGCTCGCAGGGTGAGTGAGGTCAGCGCTTGGCGGCAGACGGAAATACGCCGGCGGAAATACGCGCGGGGGCCCATGCCCGAAATCTCCCCGGAGTGGACGGCCGAACTGAAGAAGGGGTCCGTTCAGCTCTGCTTGCTCGCCCTTCTCGCGAAGGAGCAGAAGTACGGGTTCCAGATCATCCGGGAACTCCGCGAGAGGTCGGACGGGTTCTTCGACCTGAAGGAGGGCACGTTGTACCCGGCGCTTCGGAGGCTCGAGGAGCGGGGTTTCGTCGAGAGCCACTGGGTCGAGCCCGAGAGCGGGAATCCGAGGAAATACTACCGGATCACGGAGCGGGGCCGTCGCGCGCTGAGCGAGGGGCGCGAGCTATGGGATCGCCTTACCGCAGGCGCGCGGCGGGTCTTGGAGGCGGCTCGATGACGTCCGTCGATTCCTACCTTGACGAGGTGAACCGGGGCCTGAGGGGGATGGACGCGGCCGTGCGGAAGGACATCCTCCGGGAGCTGCGAAGCCATCTCGTCGAGTCCGTTGCAGCGAACGGTGGGAATGTGAGGGCAGCGGTTGCCGCCACCGGGGAACCGCGTGTCGTCGCGCGACGGTATCGGGACCTGTATGGCTTCGGTGTCACGTACCGGGCGCTCTTCGTCGCGATTGCGGGCGTCCTCGCGATCTTCACTGTCCCGGTCCTCACGGCAACGGACGAATTCCTCTTCCCGCTGTACCTTTCCACACCCATTCTCGTCGCAGACATCGCGTTTCTGATATGGGTCAGCGTGGTGGCGGGAAACCGTGCAGGGCTGGCCGCC
>CAYOUM010000052.1:0-8335 GCA_964407185.1 uncultured Methanomassiliicoccales archaeon
ATCGCATCGCGGATCGTCCGCCCGAGGGACGTCCCGAACGCCTCTGCCGCGCGGTTAATGTCCTCCGGCTCGGAAAGTGTAACCTCCTCTGGCTCCGTCTCGTACCGCGCTTTGATCTCGATGTACGTCTTCTCGGAGATCTCGCCACGGGCGAGCCGCTCCACGAGCCGCCGCAGAATTTCGGACTTTTTCATCGGAGCACCGAACCGAGGGGGGCTCGGAACTTTGTGTCCAGGTAGACGGTCACGTCCACCCGGGGCTTGACCGACTTGTTGCCGTCCATGGTGATTACACCGTCGACCGGATACTTAGGCGAGATTCAAGGGAGGGGGCGAGAGCGTCCACCGCTCGGAGGACAACATCAACCCGGAGGTTGAAGAAGCGGGCGGGACGGCGACGGGAATTACGTGCGTGCATGTCGATGTGCGAAGCCCGCGGACCGTTTCGCTCCCTCCCTCGAGAAGCCTCACGATTTCGCCGCGCGCATTCCGGGGCCCGCAACAATCACGCAGACCTCCGCGCCCGTCGCGCGGCATTCCATCTCCACGGCGTCGAGATTATTTCCAAACGCCGCGCTCGCAGTGCCCGCAACGATCCCGCATGTGAAGTCGTCGACGGGGCGCGGGCTTCCCTCCTGAGCCGCGGCGAGGTCCTCAACGCCGATGAGGTTTGAGGAGTCCACGCGAATCCGCACGTTCGCGGGATCGATCTCCTTGACCGCGAGGTGGCCCCAGCCGGAGCGCGTGAAGTACTCCATCGCCGTGCGAAACAGTCGATCCGGACCCACGTCCGCGGCCGGTCTCGCGGCCCTGCGGAGTCCCTCCACGATCGTGCGTCCGTACATGATACCCATGGTGTACATCACGTCCGAGGTCACGTCGACGAACGACTTCAGGCTCATCGGCACGAGCATGAGGAAATCCGTCGGCACGAATACGCCCCGCTGCCCCGCGAGCCGGAGATCGCCGCTCGAGGCCCCGGGAATCGCGCTGAGGTCCGTGGGCTCAGGCGCACGGGACGACAACGTCTTCTTTGCCATTACAGGGCGTGCATGGACATTCCGATATTTAGGCGAAGCTCAAAGAGCGCGGGGACATCCTCAACCCGCGGGTTGAAGAAGGTTGATTTGGGCGGCAGGCCATCGCGCGCCGTGGCCGACGATCCTCTGGAGATTGTGAGGATTTCGGCGACCCCGACCCGCCTGCAGATCCTCAAGCTCCTCCAGCAGGGATTCGACCATCCCGAGGACCTCGCCGCGAAGCTGAAGGTCCGGCGCCAGGCGATCGACAAGCACCTTGTGGAGCTGTTCGATTGGGGACTTGTCGACCGGGCCGCGGTGTTCCCGCCCACAGGGCGGCCCCGCATCGTATATCAGATGACCCAGCGCGGGAAGGATCTCGTCGACGTCCTCGAGCAGGCTGCGAACCAATACCGCGTGAGCTTCCGCGGGGATTTCGATCGGGAATTGGAGGCCCTTGAAGCGAGGCTCGCGGCGGGTGAAATTGCCGAGGAGATGTACTTCAAGCGCCGAAAGGAACTCGAGGCGCGGTACCAGTGGGTTGTCCGGCCCGGGATCGATTGACTGTGAAGGTCACGATCGCGCTCGTTGTTGTCGAATCGCTTCATCGATCGTGAGGTCCCCTCGCGCCACCGCCACCGCAAGGTCCTTCGAGATCGTGACCATGCCATCGCTCTTCACCCGACTCCTCCGCTGGATCTCGCGGATCTCGCCCGACGTCGGCGTGACGTCGTACGGTGGCGACGCCCGCACACCCGCCACGAACGCGATCCTGATTGCGGCGTCGATGTCGGGCCGTTCCGTGCGGTGCGTCGTCCCTGCTTCGTCGACGATCTCCGCGGGAAACCCCTCCCTCGCAAGCGCGTTGAGAATGCGGTTGCGGTTCGTCCGGTCTCCATGGCCGACACGAATCCTCTGGCGGGTGGATGGAAAGGTCCGCAGCGCTCGCCCGACAATCTGTGCCACCGCCTCGGGCGAATCCGCAACGCGGGCATCGAGCACGTGGCCATCGCCAACAACCGCGACCCCTGGTTCCGAGCCGGGATCGATGCCGACGAGAAGTTCCTCCCAGCGCGTCTTCCCCGCGAGGGCCTGCAGGGCCTTCGCGATGACGACCTCGATATCGTCGTCCGCGATCACGTGGGCACGGCGAACCCGCATTGACTCCTCCGGGGACGTGATGATGGCTCCCACGTTTTCCGGAATCCGACGGGAATGGGAGAGCGTGACGAAAGGGATCTGGCGGTTCTTCAGCTCGGCGACGAGATCGTGGTACAGTCGGAAGTCCTCCGTAAGGACCCCGAGGACCTTTCGCATCCGATTGCGGAACCGCTTGGATTCCTAAAACGTTTGGCGTCGGACTAGTGTATTTCCGGACCTGAGTATGACTCTCGATAAGCGTCCCATAAGCCATTCATATCGAGACGGACAATGACTGTCGTCGATTTCGGAGTGAGACACTGGGGGAAAGCTCGACGGAAACGCAGCGTTCCGCCGTGATGCGGGACGTCGTCGTCGTGATGATGGTAGCGGGGGGCCTCATCGGATTCTATGCATTCTTCAAGGCCGTTTCGCTCCTCGCGGGACTGCCCTTCCCGTAACCGTCAGCGGAGCTTCTCGAAGAACGACTTCGGCCGGCGGGCGTAGTCGCCAAGGAGCTGTGCGAGTTTCTCCAACAACCGCCGCTCCTCCGCCGTCAGGCGGTGTGGCGTAACGACGATGACCCGAATGAGGAGGTCCCCGCGGCGGCCCGTCTCGAGGTCCGGCAACCCCTTCCCGCGGAGGCGCAAGAGGGTGTGAGACTGCGTTCCCGCGGGCACGTGGACCTTTGCGGCGCCATCCAAGGTCGGGACCTCGATATCGGCCCCGAGTCCGGCCTGAGCGAACGTGACGGGCCATTCAAGGACGAGGTCACCGCCGTCCCGTCGGAACTGGGGATGCTCCTGTACCTGGACGAGGACGTAGAGGTCGCCCGGGGGCCCCCCGGGGTCGCCCGCCTCCCCCTTTGCGGGGACCCGGAGCCGCAGCCCGTCCGTCGCTCCCGCGGGGATCTCGACCTGAAGCGTGGAGGTCGTTTCCACGCGACCCGCGCCGCGGCATGTGGAGCAGGCGACCTCGGGCCACTGTCCGCGCCCCCCGCACCGCGGACACGTGGTGATGCTGATCACCTGCGTGAAGCCACGGGTCTGGGCTCGACTCACCTGGCCTCGGCCCTTGCACTCCGGGCACGTGACGAACCGACCGCCACGGGCACCTGTCCCGTTGCACTCCCGACACGGCGCGATCCGGGGGATGTGCAACTCCCGTCGCGCGCCGTGGGCCACGTCCTCGAGGGAGACCATGACCTCCGTCTCGAGATCTCGACCCCGCCGGGGCCCGCGGCGCCGCTGCCGTGGGCCGAAGAACTCCTCGAACAGGCTGCCGCCGGACGGGGATCGACCGAAAAAGGAAGAGAAAACGTCCGCGCCGAAGATATCCTCGATATCGCCGTAGTGCGTGAAGCGGGACCAGTCGAAGTCCTGCCCGCCCCAGACCTGTTGTTTCAGGCCGTCGTGACCGTACGCATCGTATAGCTTCCGCTTGTCATCGTCCGCGAGGACCTCATAGGCCTCGGACAATTCCTTGAACCGCTCCTCGGCCTGCTTCTTGTCCCCCTTCGCCATGTCGGGATGGTACTGCTTCGCGAGCCGCCGATAGGCCCGCTTGATCTCGTCCTTCGGGGCGGCCCGGGGAACCCCGAGGACCTCGTAGTAATCCCGCTTCCCCATGCTAGACTGCGATTCCCGCCCCATACGTCAGGCTTTCTACTTGTCGACATCCTCGAAGTCCGCGTCGACGACCTTGTCGCCGCCGGACTCGCCGGATTTCGGCTCGTCGCCCGATGGCGGCGGGGTCGCCGTTGCCTGGGACTTCTGGTAAATCTCGAGGCCGATCTTCTGGGCTTCCGCGTTCAGGGCGTCGATCGCCCGACGGAGCGTCTGGAAGTCGTTCGAATCGAGCACCTTCTTCAGGTCTTCGACCTTCTCCTGAACGGACTTTTTCGTCGCATCGGAAATCTTGTCGCCCATCTCCCGCAGCATCTTCTCCGTCGCGTAGATGAGGGAGTCCGCTTGGTTGCGCGTCTCCACAAGCTCCTTGCGGCGCCGGTCTTCCTCCGCGTGCGATTCCGCGTCGCGCATCGCGCTGTCGATGTCATTCCTTGACATCCGCTGCGGGGCCATGATCGTGAGCTTCTCGGACTTCCCGGTCCCCTTGTCCGTCGCCGTGACCGTGAGGATCCCGCTCGCGTCGATGTCGAACGTCACGTCGATCTGCGGCACGCCGCGCGGGGCGGGTGGAATCCCCGCGAGGAAGAACTTCCCGAGGCTGATGTTGTCCCCGGACATCGCCCGCTCGCCCTGGAGGACATGGACCTCGACGGTGCTCTGGCCGTCCGCCGCGGTCGTGAAAATCTCGGACTTCCGCGTCGGAATCGTCGTGTTCCGTTCGATCTGCTTGTGGAACACCCCTCCGAGGGTCTCCACCCCAAGGGAGAGCGGCGTCACGTCGAGGAGGAGGATGTCCTTGACCTCGCCCGCGAGAATGCCCGCCTGGATCGACGCTCCAAGCGCGACGCACTGCATCGGGTCCACCCCGCGCTCCGCCTTCCGGCCGAGGACCTTCTCGAAGCGATCCCCGACGACGGGCATCCGGGTCGGCCCGCCCACAAGAATCACTTCCTTGACGTCCGTGTACTTCCATCCCGCATCCTGGAACGCCTGACGAATCGGCGACTCGAGGCGCGCGAGGACGGGTTCGACGAGTTCCTCGAGTTTCGCCCGCGTCAGGCGCTTCTCGAGATGGAGCGGCCGCTCGTTCTTCTGTGCGAGGAACGGAAGGTTGATTGTCGTCTCGAGGGTGCTCGACAACTCGATCTTCGCCTTCTCCGCGGCGTCCCGGGTCCTCTGCATCGCCTGGCGGTCGTTCGAGACATCGAGGCCATGTTCCCTCCGAAACTCCTCGACGAGCCATCGGACGATCGTGTTGTCCATGTCCATCCCACCGAGAGCCGTGTCTCCGCTCGTCGAGATGACTTCGAACACGCCGTCGCCCATCTCCATGAGGGTGACGTCGAACGTCCCGCCGCCGAAGTCGAGGACGCAAATCTTGCCCTCGCCCTTCTTGTCGAGCCCGTACGCGAGTGCCGCCGCGGTCGGCTCGTTCACAAGGCGCATGACCTCGAGCCCCGCAATGCGGCCCGCGTCACGGGTCGCCTGCCGCTGATTGTCGTTGAAGTACGCGGGGACCGTGATCACCGCCTGTGAGACGGGCTCCCCCAGGAACGCCTCCGCGTCCGTCCGGATCTTTCGGAGGATCATCGCGCTGAGTTCCTGCGGCGTATACGATTTCTGATCGATCGTAACCCTGTAGTCCGTGCCCATCTTCCGTTTGATCTGCATCACCGTGCGCTCAGGGTTCAGCACGGCCTGCCGCTTCGCGGGCTCCCCGACGAGGATCTGTCCGTCCTTCGTGAACGCGATCACGGACGGGAACATCTTCCCGCCGTACGTCGAGCCCTCTGCGCTTGGGATGATCCTGGGCGTTCCCGCTTCCATGTACGCGGCCTCGGAGTTCGTCGTCCCGAGGTCGATGCCGATAATCTTACCCATGTTCCTCACCTTCCTTCTTCACGACAATGACCTGTGACGGTCGAATCACCTTGATCGGGAACCGATACCCTTTGCGGATGACCTCCTTCACCGTCCCATCTGGGAAGGCGTCGTCGTTCACCTGCTCAACAGCCTCGTGGAGGTACGGATCGAATGGCTTGCCCGCGGCCGGAATCTCCTCGAGCTCGGATTCGCGCAGGACCTTCCACAGGTTCTCCCGCACGAGCGCGACCCCACGGCGGGAATCGTCGTCGACCGAGGCGACGGCGGCATCAAGGTCATCAAGGATCGGGAGGAGTTGCGTGATGAGTCCCTCCGTTGCGTAGCGGACGACCTGTTCCATGTCCCGTTCCGCCCGCTTCCGCGTGTTCTCCAGCTCCGCCTGAAGGTACGCGAGGCGCGTGAGGAGTTCCTCGCCGCGCTTCCGAGCCTCTTCCAGCTCTCGCTGAAGCACCGCCGTGTCCTCTGGCGCGCGGACCTCGTCCCCGTTCTTTTCGCGAGGAGTTTCTTTCATCGTTCACCCACGAGGGGCCTTTCGGGTGTCGTCCGTCTTTTCGAGGACGACGTCGAGGACCCCGTTCTCGAACGTCGACATCAGGGAATCGGCCCGCACGGTCGCCGGCAGGTCGATCTCGCTGTAGTACCTGCGGACAGGTGAGCTCGCGCTTACGACGAGAGTTTTCTCCGTGACGCGAAGGTCGATTTCCGTCCGGCTCACGGCGGGCAGTTCGATTGTCAAAGTGATCGAACGTGGAGACTCCATGACCTCCAGCGCGGGCTCGCGGTCGTCGATCGCCCCGACCGAGGGACGGGAGACGCTCCCGGAGTGGAGGGTCGGGCGAATGGAAGTCCCCGCCGGGAGGGGAATCGCCCGATCCAGTCGCTCCATGACCCGGCGCAACGCGTCGAGCCAGGAAGGGCGAATGTCCGCGTTCTCGTCCTCGGCCACGGGGACCTCCCAGGGCCTTCGTCGGCCCTAGAAATCCTCGCCCTCGCCGCCGCCTTCCTCGCCACCCTTCGGGCCGCCCGGCGCCTTCGTCTCTCCGGCCCTCGCGGCGATGACGTCGTCAATCCGAAGGATCATCACGGCCGCGTCGGTCGCGGACGAGATCGCCTGGGTGCCGACCCGAATCGGCTCCAACACGTTCTCCTTCTTCATGTCGGAGACCTTTCCGGCGAGCACGTTCACTCCGGCGGACTTGTGGCCGGCCTTGTGTTCCTTGCGGAGAGAGATGAGGGTGTCAATCGGGTCCATG
Organism: uncultured Methanomassiliicoccales archaeon; assembly: GCA_964407185.1. Classification (GTDB taxonomy): domain Archaea; phylum Thermoplasmatota; class Thermoplasmata; order RBG-16-68-12; family RBG-16-68-12; genus EA-19. The sequence continues at coordinate 6,924 of CAYOUM010000052.1, forward strand.
CCGGCGTTTTCCGCCAGGGTCCGCGGGATGATCTCGACAGCGTCCGCGAACGCCTCGATCGCGATCTGCTCCCGGCCGCCCACGGTCGCCGCGTAGTCGCGGAGCCCGAGGGAGATTTCCGTCGCGGATGCACCGCCACCGATGATGACCTTGCCGTCTTCGACCGCACAGGCGACGACGCTGTGGGCATCCTCCGTGGACCGCTCGACCTCGTCGACGACATGCTCCGTTCCACCGCGAATGAGAATCGAGATCGCGCGGGGGTTCTTGCAGCCCGTCACGAACGTCATCTCGTCCTCCCCGATCTTCTTCTCGTAAACGAGCTTCGCACGGCCGATGTCCTCCTTCGAGAGCTCGTCGAGCTTTGTAACGATCTTGCCGTTCGTCGCCTTCGCGAGCTTCTCCATGTCGGACTTCTTCACCCGGCGAACCGCGTAGATTCCGTCCTTCGCGAGGAAGTGCTGCGCGAGGTCATCGATGCCCTTCTGGCAGAACACGACGGTCGCACCGGACTTCTTGACGATCTCGACCATCCGGCGGAGCATGTTCTCCTCCTCGGACAGGAAGGCTTGGAGCTGGCTCGGGTCCGTGATTTCGATCTTCGCATCGATCTCGGTCTTCTTCACCTCGAGGGCGACATCGACGAGAGCGATCTTCGCATCGTGAACCTCGGCCGGCATGCCCGGGTGAACACGCTCCTTGTCGACGATGATGCCCTCGACAAGTTCCGTGTCCGCGATCGACCCGCCTTGCTTCTTTACGATCTGGATGTCGTCGTCATCGACGTAGTACGAACCGTCCGCCCGCTGCTCCGCGACCGTCGTGACGGCCTTGACGATGATGTCCGCGAGGTGCTCCTTGTGGCCGCTCGAGGACTTCGACGCCATCGCGGTAATCGCGACCTTCTGCAATGCGTCCGCGTCCTTGATCGCGACACTCGTCGCGACCTTCTCGAGGATTTCGCGCGCCCTGTCGGAGGCGAGACGGTAGCCGCTCGCAATCACGGTCGGGTGAATGTTCTGCTCAATCATGTCCTCCGCCTTCTTGAGGAGTTCCCCCGCGAGGATCACCGCGGTCGTTGTGCCGTCGCCGGCTTCCTCGTCCTGGGTCTTCGCGACCTCGACGAGCATCTTCGCGGCCGGGTTCTCGATGTCGATCTCCTTGAGGATCGTCACGCCATCGTTCGTGATGACGACGTCCCCGAGGGAGTCGACGAGCATCTTGTCCATGCCGCGCGGGCCGAGGGTGCTGCGCACCGCGTCCGCCACCGCCTTTGCGGCGGCGATGTTATTGAACTGCGCGCCCTTACCTCGGTCCCTTCGCGTTCCTTCCTTCAGCACCAGAACTTGCATTGGCGTTCCTGCAGGCATCATAGACGAATCCTCCGAGTTTTCCCTGGAGCGAGTCCCATC
>CAYOUM010000053.1:0-7870 GCA_964407185.1 uncultured Methanomassiliicoccales archaeon
CGCGTGACGGGGATCAGTGCGGAGACGCAGACGATCGCCGCGAAGGGTTGATCTCGGAACGGCGGGGCGGTGATGTCTCCGCACAAGAACTCTCCGCGAGGGACGAAGTGGCGGGCGAGTCCGATTTGGGCAGTCGCGAAATCGAGACCCACGAGATGACACGAGTGGCTCAGGAACTCCGCAAGGGGCACGCCCGCACCGCAGCCTGCGTCCAGCACCCGGGCTTCTGGAGGAAGGCGGCTTGCGAGGTCCTTCACGAATTCGATGTCAGGCGCGGTCCGAGCCCGTTCACGGAGATACGACGCAGCGATCGCGTTGTACCCCTCCCGGACGAGTTTCTTTCCGGTCACGCTCCGGCCCAACAGTGGTTGGCTTAGTTGATGGTTTCGGCACTCCAGATGCGGAATCTCGATGCCGAGTAGTCGAGCACGAATCAGCTTTCGCGGCGGGCCCGAGCGAGGATCCCGGCGCGCCATGCGAACATGCCCGAGAGGGCGAGGGACGCCGCGAGCAGGAGGAACAGCACGTCCGGCGCGTCCCTGGAGAGGAGATAGCCCGCGAGGACCGCACCGACGGAACCGAGGCCGAAGACGCTGAGGAACGTCATCCCAAACGCGACGCCTCGGGAGCTCGAGGGGACCATATTGGTGACGAGGGTATTCTGCAGCGGCTCGAGGGAGAAGAGTACGAAGCCGAAGGCCCACGAGCCCGCGATCAATAGGGCCGGCACGGCCGTCGCGACGCCCACGAGGAGCAACGCGCCCACCGCACTTAGGCCGAACAGGGCGCGTCCCGGGACCGTGCGCTCCGCGAGGACGCCCGACAAGACTTGTCCGATCGCACCGAGTCCCAGCAGGAGCGCATACGATCCGGGCCCGACGAACCGGGGGAGGAACGTGAGACTCCCCCAGTACGCGACCCCCGCGAACATGTACACGAGAAGGACGAGGATGAACCCCGGGTTCACCAGGCGCCCCATCGCGGCACTGAGCCCATCGTGATTCGCCAACGCCGGGGTCGGATCCTCGAGAGGCTTTGCGACCAGGAGAATGATTGCAATGAGGGACGGTGCGACCAGGAGGGACGCGACCTCACGCCAGGGCAGGTCGGACGCGAGGAGGGCTCCGACAACCGCAGGCCCGACGGCGAGTCCCAGGCTCCCGCCCATTCCGTGCCACCCCATCCCGTGTCCCTGCTCGCGTACGCGGCGGGAGATGAACGAAAGGCCGGTCGGATGGTAGATGCCCGAGAAGAGTCCGAGCGACGCGAGCGCTAGCGCGAGAAAGGGAAGTGTGGGGCTAAAGGCGACCGCCGTCACTGAGATTGCGACCCCGGCCACACACGTGAGGAGCAGCGATCCTGCGCCCCGTCGATCCGCCAGGTAGCCAAAGGGAATCGATCCGATTCCGAAGCCCACGTAGGCGGTCGCAGCGAGGAGGCCGAGGGTCAGGTCGTCCGCTTGAAACTCCTCCCGCCATGCGAGGGAGAGAAAGACGGGGATGGCGAGGATATTGCTATGGACGAGCCCATGGATGAACGCTAGCAATGCGACGTTCCGGCGTTCCTCCGGCCGCACAGTTCGCAGGATAGGCCATGGCCCTTAAGCACCTTGGCCGCCGACATTTCTCATAGGATTCAGGGCCTCAGGCCGCGAGGACCGTCGAGGGGGAAAAATCAAAGGGGAAAGGGAGGAGTCCGGCTAGAACTCCTCTTGCGATGGTGCGGATTGCGATTCCGATTCGCCCTCCCGCTGGTCGCCGATTGGCCGCTTGATCACCTTCTTCTGGACGAGCGGTGTCTGGACGGGCTTGCGAATGATTCGCTGCGCCGCGGGTTCTGCGGGGGGTGCGCCTCCGGGTGGGGCGCCGCCCGTCGGAGGCTTTCCCTCCTTCAGGTACGTCCCGCACTTGTGGCACACCGTCGCGGTCACGGAGTTGAGGGTGCCGCACGATGGGCACGGCTTCGAGCCCATCTTGCGCATTTCCTCTTCCTCACGCAGCCAGTCCTCGAACGTGACGAACGTGGGCTGCTTCCGCCACCAGTCTTCGAACTCCGACAACGTGAGAGCCCGGCCAAGGGTGCGCTGTGCTTCCTCGCGGAACTTCCTCACGACCTCGTCGTACTGCATCTTCATCTTCTCGCGGTAGTCCGCCATCTCGACCTTGCCCGTCGCGAATTCGACACCGCACTCCGGACACTGCTTCACGTCGATCGGGATCCAGGCCTGGCAGTTCGAGCACTTCGCCATGTCCTTCTCGAATTCCACGCCGCACTTCGGGCACTTCGCGGAGTCCTCTGGAATGAAGGAGCCGCACTCGCCGCATTCCACCATCTTGCCGAGACCATAGGCCCGGAAGTACACGGTGACTCCGACCACGATTGCCGCGGCGACGACCGCAATAATAAGCCAGATGAGCAACGGCAGGCCCAGGAAGGGCGTGAACAGGAAGCTCTTCGGCCGTTCGATGAGGACGGACCTCGAGACCGCGGAGATTGCGCTGCCGGGCACGGTCACGCGGATCGTGTACGTTCCGTCCGGAAGGCTCTCTGGTAGGTCGAGGGTGACTCGCCACAGCCCGCTTTCCTCGGAGGTTGTCGTTCTCGCGGGCACGACGAGCTGGCCACCCGCGTTCAGGAGTTCCACCGTGACCGGGAGGGCCGCGAGGGCATTCCCGCTCTGGTCCGTGATGAATCCCTGGACGTTCAGGGCTGTGGCTGGTGCGAATGGGCCGGCGGTCGCGGGCGAATTGATCAGAAGTGTGCCGGCGGGTGGCTCGAAGAACGCGCTCACGTTCGCCCAGTTGTTCGCCTCGCTCCCCTCGATGATGCGACCGGAACCGACGGCGAGCGAGCCATCGAGCCCATGGGAGTCCGCGTAGATCGTCAGGTTGTGCGAGCCCACTGCAGTCACCTTGACGACGATGTTCACCGTCGCCTGGCCGCCGCCGACAACGCCGACGCCATCGGCGCGACCCACGAGGGCCGAGCTGTCACCGTCCAAGAACACACTGAGTGTGAAGTTCGACGCGATTGTGTCGCCGCGATTGTAGACGGTCACGGCCAGGGCGAATGCGACGTCTCGGGTCTTCGTGATCGGAGAGTAGTCCGAACCCCGAACCTCGAGGTCCGGCTGTGTCTGCACGCCCTGAACGGTGAATGCACCGTTGTTTGTCGTATCATAGTCCGTGTTTCGGATCGTGTCATTCCTCGCGGATACGAGAATCTGGATTGTTTGGTTTCCCGCCGTCCTTGGCGTCCACACCACGCGAACGACGGTCGACCCACTGCGGACGACGCTGAAGGTGACGGGCTGGCTCACCGCGGTCCCGCCCTCATAGACGGCCGCCGTTGCCTCGACGGCGTCTCCGGTGCCGAAATTGCGGACCCGAACGTCAATCGGCGTTGGGTTCGACACAATCGGCGTCCCTGCGGGGAAGGAAACCTCTTGGCGATCCACGCTGAGGTCGGGCCAGGGATGCACGATGACGTCCTGCGTCCGAATGTTGTTCGTCTCCACGAGCTCGCTGACCGCGCCCGCACCGAACGGGTCCCCGGATGGCGTATCCACGACCGCGGAGATCGACAGGCTGACCTCAGAATCTCCGATTGGGGTCCACGTCACCCAGGCGAGCGCCGTTGAGCTTGGTCCAACGACTGGAATCGTGTAGTCCCCGATCCACTGGCCCGCCGACTCGTAGTCGGACTTCGGTGCGTCCATCCGGCCATCGTCGTCTGCGTCCACGTCTGCGAGGAAGAAGCTGACGACGCCGTTCTGAGTTCCAACGGAGCCCGAGTTGTTGACGACCGCAGTCACGTTGATTGCCACGTTGACTGGCACTTGTGTGATCTCCGTCGTGCCGCGGTAGAATCGGATCGCGTCAATGGTGAGTTCCGGTCGCGGAAGAGTCAGTCCCGTCAGCTGGACGGTCGAGGATTCCACGTTCGATGCGTTCGTGACAATCGGGTAGGAGTCAAACGAGACGCCTCCCTGCGAGGTGTAAGGGTCGAGGCGCGCGGTGAGTGCGAAGTTGCCAAAGGACTCCGCATTCGGCATCGTCGCCGCGTCGATTTGCTCCGTGAATAGTGGAATCAATGCACGCCCGTTGGATGCGGTGACGTTGAAATCCGAACATGTCTTCTGCGTGTAGCCTAGGATCTTCGTCCCGGGACAGATGGACGGTGGTACCGGGTTGTCCGGGTAGGAGGCCGTGAGGGCCGATGGGCTCCTGCGGGACCAGATTGAGGCCCCGCCAACGGGCAGACCTGTGCTGTCCGTGACCAAGCCGTCGAGCCAGCGATAGATGTACACCGTACCGCTCGAAGTCGCGACGTACGCGGGAATCCACTGCACAGGGGACACGAGATCGGACTGCGTCTGGTCGAGCGTGACGCCCAACAGGAAGGCGCGCGAAGTCCCCGTCGCAACGAGCTCGTTGTGGACCTTCGCGGTATCCGGGTGGAAGTCGACACCAATGGTGGAATTGATTGCGGTGAGCGTCGTCGAGCCGGACAGCGTGATGTCCATCTGGGGGCTTGGGGCGATCGCCGAGGCGTTTTCGTAGAGGCGGGTGATTGTGGAATCGTAAACGTCGACCGTGCTCGAACTCCACGTCATCTGCGGGGCGTCGTCGTTGTCGTCGGCCGCAAGTGTGCCGAACCAAGGCAGGATTTCCGTAGTGTTCCATCCGGTGATGGTGGATCCCTGGATTGTCACGGTCGCGCTGGTCGCGTTGAACCATCCCGGGAATTTCAGAGTCGCTCCGTTTCTCATCGTCAGGGCGCCGTTCACAGTCAAGGGGAGCTTCAGGAACGCATCGATGGATCGTGGTTCCGTGGTGACAATGCTGTTGTCTAGGATGAGTACGCCGCCGGCGTCAACGGTAAGGGAATACCGGTGCGTGGTGTCCTGAACGAATTTCAGCCCGCCGTTCAGGAGCGTGAGGCTGCCCGTCGAAGCGACGGTAATGCTTCCGTCGACGACATACAAGATGCCCGGGCACACCTGTGCGTTGCTGATGACCCAATCGCCGGTGATGACCCCGCTGACCTGATCGCAGGGGCCAGCGCTCGTCGGCGCAGCGAGCAGCAAGAGGGTACTCACGAAGCCTGCGAACGCCAGGAGGGCAACGATCAGAACGCTCGAAACTTTGCTCACGAGGGGGGCCCGGTCTTGCATAGATTAACCTCCAACGGCCGCTGCGCGATCAGGCACACAACCTTGGGGAGCGCGGCTGTGGGGACATTTCTTGGCGCCGATGCCGGGCCGATTTATATAAGGGTATCCGCCCAATTATCTTTCGCGAGAGCCATGAAATCCCAGAATTGAGAACGTCGAATTTTCTCCATAGAACAGAGTTGTATAAACCTCTGTGAATGAAAATCGCGCGCGGGACGAAAATCGCCTGGAAATTCTGCTTAACCACGGCGAGGAAACAAGAAGTCCAATCAGATCACGCGCTTCTTGAGAATCTTCTTCACGGGAGCGGCGACGGGTGCTCTTTTCGCGCCCTTTTGCTCATCCTCGGCGAGGCGATGTCCACACGCGTAGCACATGATCGCGTCACTCGAGATCATCGTTCCGCACGCCGGACATGGGATTTCGATCGCCCCGCCCTCTGGCGCCTCCTTCTGGAGTCTGTGCCCGCACGCATAGCACATGATTGCATCGTTTGAGATCATCGTGCCACACGCAGGGCACGGAATTTCGCCTGTCTCGGATATCGCGGTCTCCGTGACGGCCGGTGCGGGAGCAACGTGCCCCGTCGGCGCTCCAAGACCCTGGGCAGGCGCAGAGGGCCGCGGTCCGGGTGACGACGTCGGGACGGAGGGCATCGGAGCCGTTGCCGCAATCGCGCGACTTCCCTGCTCTCGCGCGAGCAAGGACCTCTCGCGTTCCGCGAGTCGTTTCTTTTCCTCCGCGATTCGTTCCATCTCCGTCGCGATCGAGCCCTCTTCCTTCGCCAAGTGCTCCTCACGAGTGACTAGCTCCTGTCCGCGTTTGATGTGCTGTTCGACGATCGCTTTCTGCTCGGCAAGGAGCTTCAAGACTTCTTGCTGTCGTGTCACGATTTCGTTCTTTCGCGCCGCAATCTCGCGACTCGCCGCCGCATGCTCGGCGTCGCGCTGGGAGAGGTCCTCCTCGCGCTTCACGAGCGCTCCTGTCTGGCTAGCGATTTCCTCCTCGCGGCCTGCGAGCTCCTGTTCCTTCGCGAGCAGTTTCTGTTTCGCGCCGTTGATCTCCTGCTCACGCCGTGACAGGTTCGCCTCCATCGCCTCGAGTTCCTTTTCACGGGCCCGATGACCCTTCTCCCGGGCGACGATGGAGTCGCGCTCCTCGGCAAAGACCGCCCTTTCCTGGTCCAGTCTCTGCCGTTCGGACTCCAGGTTCTTTCGCAGTTCGGCGAGCGCAGCCTCCTGCTTCGCGACGTCGACCTCCCGGGTCTTGATGACTTCCTCCATTTCGCGGACGAGATCAGCGATCGATTTTCCGGCCGCCATTGGGCTCATGCTCCTCGCGGGATGCGTCGATTTCTGCATCGGTTAATAACATCTTCCTCCTGAAAATCCATTCCTAGACTGATGACGTGTCGAAGATTGGGCCCAGGACTGCGAGTCCGCCGCGCCGCGGCTCGATCGCATGTCGTTCCATCGAGTGTTCAACCGCGCGCATTTTCTCGACTTGAAGGTACCGGACGAGTCGGCCGCGGGATCGGTCGATGCCGAGCGTGATGATGCCGTCGACGAGAAACCCCTCGTTGCCAAGGAGCATCGCATCGGTGCCTGCCGTCCGCTCCATTACGATAAGGGAGATGAGATTGTTGTCCCGAAGCATCTTGAAGAAATAGAACATCCGCTTCCGCATCTCATCGTGGTCCGACACGAGTGAATAGAGCGCTCCGAGGGAGTCGAGGGCGAAGATGCGAAACCGCTCCCCATGGACCTTCTTGTAGTGGGCAATCATCCGCTCGATAAACGCGACGTAGTCCGTCTCGTCTTCCGGCCCCACGACTTGGTCGATCTCACGTAGGTCCGTAAAGTCCGAGATCTGCATGTTCAAGGCCACATCCACGCCGAGGGACCCCATGTTCCGTACGTGGCTCTGCACGGTTTCCTCAAGAGTGGCGTACAGCCCGAACTGGCCCGTGAAACGGAGATAACGGGACATCAAGGAATAACAGAACGCCGTTTTCATTGACCCTGGCGGCCCCGTGACGAGAATCACTTTCGGGGCCTCCACATCGGTCTTTAGTACTCGATCGAGGCCTTCGATTGCATTGCGGAACACCATCGCCGAGGCTCCGGTACGCGCGTTCGCGGCCCATGCGGCGGGGTGCGACTTAACATTATCCATTTCAGTATTCACAGTGCGAAAAATGATGGAATGTTTCGCGCGCGCGAGAGGGGGTCGATACCATTATATCAATCGAAACAGTAGATTCGCGCCTGTCTAGGGGTGTACCGTTACGGTCAGCGGGCAAGCGAAGCAGTGCCCTGTGTGCGATTCTGAAATTGATGCCTCACTTCGAAAGTGTCCAAATTGCGAGACAGACCTTCGGCTGTTTGACGTCTCTTCGGAGGCACAGGACAAGGCGAGACCGCGGGCGAGCGCATATATCGACGACGTCATCGCATCCATCGCCGACGGAGGCGAGGTGAAGGCGGACATCTTTGAAACCCTAAAGAAGGTCGCCCGGAGCACAGGCCGCCCGGCAGTGCAGGTTGTAGCTCCCCCCGCAGGCCAAAGCCCTCGTGCCCCCACCCCCGAGGTCCAGGAGGGAGTCAAGTTTGCCTGTCCGGTCTGCGAAATGGCGGTCGACGAGAACGCGACGGTGTGTCCCGGCTGCGGAGCGAAGTTCGAGGAAGAAGCGAT
>CAYOUM010000053.1:7880-8293 GCA_964407185.1 uncultured Methanomassiliicoccales archaeon
TCGGGGAACTTGAGTGTCCCGTCTGCGGGGCCACAGTCGCTCCATCGGCGACGCAGTGCTCTTCGTGTGGCGTTCAGTTCGCGGGCGAAGCGGACATCGCCGCGAAGAGGACACTCGTGAGCTCCCCTTCGCCACAGAAACCCCCATCCTCGAGCCTACGCGAACGACTGGCCATCGTCAGGACGTCTCGCTCCCGGGCGTCAGCGCCCACTCCCCCCAAGGACCGTCGCGCCCTCTACAAGGAACTCCCGCTCCTTGTGAACGAAGTGAAGCCGATGCTGTTGAGCGCGAAGGAGATTGGCGTCGACATCGAGGAACCGAAACGTCTGATCAACGACGCGATCGCGGCGGGCAAGCGTCGGGAAATCGAGCAAGCAATGCGACTCGTCGCCGGGGCGAAGCACCGCCTCGAA
>CAYOUM010000054.1:0-8238 GCA_964407185.1 uncultured Methanomassiliicoccales archaeon
GGCGCGCGCCCGTCGGCCCGAGGCCCCGGCGGGTTCGCGATCATCGGGGGCGCCATGGCGGTTCGGCGGAGGAATTGGGGTTTAGCCCTTGTCGGGAGCATCCTCGGGCTGTTCACGATTGGCTTCGTGTTCGAGGCCACGGTTATGTCCCTGATCGCCCTCATCCTCCTCGCGATCTCCAAGAAGGAGTTCACGTAGCTTCACGCGGCTTCCTCTGCTCCGCCGGAGCCTTTCGCGGGCAGGAGAATCCTTGGCCGAGTTCGCGCGGCCCTCGGAAGCGAGCGTTGTCACACGGGACCATAAGCTGTCGATGGCCCTCTACAGCTTCGACCCGCCGTGGCCTTTCGTCATGACCGGCGGGAGCATGAATCCCGCACTTCTTCGCGGCCGTGACGAAAGGATAAGTGGCGGCGAAACGCTCCGTCGCCGATGGTCCGGATCGGCGGGTCCACGTACAGCAAGCGACCGTTTCCCCCACAGGTTGAGTTTCTCAGGGACGCCGGGTTCGACTACTTCGAGATCGATCTCACTTGGCTGGAGCCGGGCCAGGCCCTCGAATCGGAAGCGCTCGCTTTGGCGGAGATACTCCCGATCGAGACCGCCCATCTCCCGCCATCCCGGTTCACACGGGGGGACCAGCAAAGGTTCCAGCGATTCCTTGATTATACCGCCATGGCAGGCCCGAAGATCTACAACGTCCACCTCGCACCGAGCCGCATGACGCCAAACGCTCCGCTCAACGTTCGCACGGAGTGGCTCATTGAACTCACGGACGCTGCGCACGCGCGGGGTCTCACCGTCACGCTCGAAAACCTTGACGAATCGCTTCCCGTGCTCGCGGAGGTCTTCACGCGAATCCCACGGTTGAAATTCTGCCTCGACGTCGGGCATGCATCCCTGGACAACGAGACGGATCGACCGTACGAACTGCTGTCCCTCTTGGGAGATCGCCTCGCGCTCGTCCACGCACACGACAACCGACAAGGCCACGGCGAACCGGGAGATCTTCACCTCCCCTTTGGGCAAGGCACGATCCGACTCGAAACGATCCTGCGCGCCATCCGCAAGAGCGGGTTCGACGGTCACGCGACGCTCGAGTTGTTCACGGGCACGAGAGAGGAGAAAATGGCGAGCCTCGCCAAGGCCCGTGCGTGGCTCGCATGAGCAGAGTTCCTCAAGTTCCGGCGATGGCTAGGGGTTCTACCGCGGCCGTATCCCGCCCGAGCGATGCGAGCGCCTTCTCAAGGATCGCGATAATCCGTTCCTGTTCGGACTCCTGGTCGGGATATTCGCTGCTCCACTTCCGCCAATTCGGCCGCTTGTGCGCGAGCTTGTACTTGAGTCCGTTCATGAACGTCGAGTAAGTGTCGGCGTCAATTTTCCGGACTCGTTGGTGTGCGAGCAGGTACCAGTGATATTCCGTGTTTGGCGGGGCCCCGGATCCCGGCGGCGCGCTCCGCTCTCGTTCCTTGATCGATTTGAATGTGAACTCCCACTTCTCCGGGGCGACCTTCCGCTCGTGCCAAAGGCCGTTCAGATAGATCCAGGAGTGGTGGCCGCCGACCGCCATCCCGGAATATTCCTCCCCCTCGAACTCCTTCAGATCATCGTAGGCCATGATCGCGAAAACGAGCGCGGATCGGAACTTCCCGTTACGCGTGAGGGAGGTAACCGAAAGTGCCCAAGAAGGGCCGTTTAATCACTTTCGGCCACGTCTCCACGAAACACTCAGGCCACGAACGGAGATTATATGTATATCAATACAAATATGACAACTCCAATGGCCAAGACGATTGCGATTGCGGATGACGTGTACGAAATGCTCACGAAGGAGAAGCGACCAGGAGAGAGCTTCAGCGAGGTGATCCGGCGATTGCATCGAACGAAGGGGAACCTCATGGATGCATTCGGGATCCTTGGGGACCTGCCAGAGGAGGAGTTCCAACGGTTCCGGATCGCGGCCCTCGGCGTTGATCGACCGATATCCGAGGAGCTGGGGTGGAAACGGAGGAAGAGAGCGTGAAGTGCCTCGACACCTCGCTCCTCATCGATATCACCAGGGGCGAGCCGGCGGCGCGACGGGCGGCAGAAGCCGCCTTGGCGGAAGGGGCGACCACGACCGAACTTAACGCCTTCGAACTCTTCACGGGGGCCCACCATCGGGGCCGCCCAGTGCCTCGTGAGATGGAGGCCGCGGGGATCGCTCTGCGGGGGCTTGACCTCCTCCCGCTCACTCGGGCTGCCGCTCTCAAGGGGGCTGCGATCGTGTCGCTCCTGCGCTCCCAGGGACACGACATCGGAGCGTTGGATGTCCTCATTGCAGCCATCGCGTTGACCCACGGTGTCGATAACATCGTCACGAAGGATGTGACGCACTTCCGTCGCGTCCCGGGGCTCCGCGTCGAGACGTACTGAGCACATTCGGATCGACACGAGATCTCCCTTCGGCGAAGGAGGTTTCATTCCTTCTCGTAGACGTCCGGCCACAGCTTCCTCGAAGACCACACCCCCAGAACTAGGACGACAAACGGGACCAGGAAGATCGCCCAATCCGGTGAGCCCGGCCCTCCGAGTGCCTGAGACAGCAGTAGCCCGCCTTGGTGGTACGGGGAGAGCGTGATGACCGGTCCCGCGCTCCGTACGAGCCCGGCCGCCCCTGATCCCATCACGAACGACATCGTCAGCCCGAAAATTCGGGAGGTGAAGAAGAACGAGAACAGCACGAACAGGTAGGCCATGAGGGTCGGCTTGATGTACATCTTCTTCGTGGCGAACGTGAGGGCATTGGCGGTGAAGGCGGCCACGGCCACCGTCCCGACGGAGAGAGCCTAGGCAGCGGCGTAGATGCCTAAGACGTCCCCCGCGGGCTTCCCGAGTCCGAGGACCGGCGGGACGGATACGAAGAAGGAGAGGAGGAGGGCCACAATCGCCGCGTAGATCAGTTTGGCGGCGGTGACCTCAAGCACGCCGACAGGGTAGAGAGTGAGGGTCCTCACGGTCCCCTTCTTCATCTCGCTGTTGTAGTTCGTGGCGAATGCCACCGACGTCAGGATCATCGTGGCCAGAACCATGTAGCCATAGGCTACATCCAGGAGGTTGAAAGGCAGGGACTCGGCCCCTCCAGGAGGCTCGGCGTTCACAGACAGCTCATTCGACGAAGACACGTTCCCGTCCACGTCGCGCACGGTAAGCTTGACACGGTAGCTCTCGCTGGCCGGGCTGTAGGTGTGGCTCGGCCCATCATCTGTGGAGTTTTGACCGTCCCCGAAGTCCCAGAAGTAGTCATAGGGAGGATTCCCGCCGACAACGGTGGCCTGGAACGTGACCGAAAGGGGGCCCCTTCCCGCTGTCCGATTTGCACTGATACCCGCCTGCAGCGGCCAGTTGCCTTGCGCGTGGGCGATAATGCGGATGTTGCTCCGCACCGGCCCGTCGCCGACGGCGTCCTGCACCGCGAGCGAAACGTCGTAGATGCCGGGGGTGACGTACACGTGCTGTGGACTCGTCTCACTTGATTGGTTCCCATCCCCGAAGGTCCAAGAGATGTTGTAGGGCTCCGTCCCTCCGGTGATGTTCGCGGTGAAGTTCACGGTGAGCGGCGCGAGGCCCGCCATGACATCAGATTCGGCATTGACCCGCAGCGGCTCGCCTGCGGCCCCAAAGAAACCGCCCGTCCACGGAGGAACTCCGATTATCCGGAAGGTACTGCTCGCATTGGTCGCGACGAAAGCGCCCAGAAGGAACAGGATGATGGCCCACACCGCAAGGACGGGTAACCCATGGCGGCGAATCTGCCTCAGATCCCGCCGCACAATGGCGAGGATCGGTCGCGCGCGCATCGGCATCGAACTCACGACCTCCCGCGCTCCCTCATTCTGAGGAAGACGTCCTCCATCGTGCCGACCGACCTTAGTTCCAGGAGGGCGATGCCCGCCGATCCGAGCACGGCGGAGATCTTCGGTACGTCTCCGACATCGTTGAGTGTCACGAGGACCTCATCGCCCTTCACCGTGCACTCCGTCGTGGCAAGGCCCTCGGAGAGGAGCTTCTGAGCCCTGGCGGGGTCGGAGACGCGGACGGCGTACGAGGGCAAGAGGTACTCGTCCCGGAGTTCGCGCGCCGTGCCGATCTTCAGAATTACGCCTTTGTCGATAAAGGCGAAGCGGTCCACAATGTGCTCTGCCTCGATGAGGTTGTGAGAAGTGAAGAAAACCGTGTTGCCCTCGGACACGAAGGTCCGAAGGTACTCGCGCAGGGTCTTGCGGTGCGTGATGTCGATGCCCTGGAAGGGCTCGTCGAGGAACAACACGGGACCCGTGCTGAGGAAGGCACGTGCGACGGAGATTTTCTGCCGCTGGCCATGGGAGAGGGTGGCGATCCTCTTGTTCAGGAACCCGCCAATCTCGGAGACTTTGACGGCCATGGCCATACGGTCTTGGGCCGATTCGGGCGTGTGACCGGCCATTCTCGCGAAGAAGCGCAGAAAGGAGGAGGGCGTCATCTTCTCGTAGTAGACCTCCTCCTCTTGGAGGATGCCCAGGTACGTGCGGACGTGTGTCGGCTCGTGTTTCACGTCGAGGCCACACACTGTGGCGGTGCCTGAGGTGGGCGGGGTGAGGCCGCAGAGGAGGCGGATGGTTGTGGTCTTGCCCGCCCCGTTAGGACCGAAGAAACCGAAGACCTCGCCTTTGTCGACCGTGAAACTGACGGACTTGACTGCCTGGACTTGGCGAAAATGCTTGGTAAGCTCGCTCGCCTCGATGACCACGTAGATTAGCCTCTGGTCAGACGCGCCGAGAGCCCTGGCGCAATAAAGCGTTCTGCCGCACAAGTTCGGTGCGTGAGGTGCTCCCGAAGAATCTCAACACGCTGAGGAATCGCGTCCAGGGACGTCAGATGAAAAAATGCATAAGATGACAATACGTCGGCATGCGGCCGCGCACACCCGCTCGCGTCGAGGGCGAATACTTTCGCCCACCCCTCCCCGGCTCCGCGTTAAGGGGCCGTGAGCCCATCGACATCGGGGGAGTGCCCATGGGCCGTACCGTACCGACGTACCGTCTCCACACAGAGTCGATCATCAACGACTGGATGGACTACCGCCGCGCGCTCCGCGAGAAGGACCGCGAGGTGTTCGATGAACTGATGTTCAAGGCCCGCCAACACGCGAGCGCGGGGAGCTACTGCGCCCACCTCGACCCCGTGGACACGATGTTCCTTTCGATCCTGCTCGAAATGCAGAAGGACCTCCGGAGCCTGAAAGAGAACCGTTCGCAGTAGTTTCGGCCATCCCTCCCCCGCACTCCGGACTATCCACACGCCCACTCATCGTCATCAGGGGAGTTCACCCACGCAGGGCTGGCTCATCGACGCGTATCCGGACTACGACAAGGACACGATCGTCCTGTGGCTATGGAGCGAGCGCGGGGCCCATCGGATCGAGGACACGAAGTTCGAGGTCTCGTTCTTCGTCCGCACCCCGCCGTCCGAGCGGAGCGAGGTCCGAAAGCGCCTCGAAATCCTCGACCAGGTCAAAGAGGTCCGGGAGGTCGAGCGGCGCGTCGACATCGGGCGCGAGGAGTCCGTGCCCGTTCTCGAGGTCGCACCCCACCATTACAAGAATCTCCAGGACATCGCGAAGATCATCGCGTCGAACGGCGGGTACCACGACTACGCGCTGTACAACGTCGACCTCCGGTTCGGGCAGCGGTACTGCCTCGCGCACAAGATCTTCCCGTGCGGCCTCCTGTGGTACAACAACGGCCGATGGCGGGCGGAGGAGGAGCAGTTCGCGCTCGACTACCCGCTCCCGAAGCTTCGCGCGGAACTCCTGGACATCCGCGTTGACAACCCGCTCGGCATCCCGCGGTTCCAGGACAAGCTCCTCGGCGCCCGGATCGGCGATGTTGGGATCGAGGGCAGCGAGTCGGAAATCCTCGAGAAGTTGAATGCGGCGGTGCGGGACGTCGACCCGGACGTGGTCCTCACAGATGGCGGGGACGCGTTCACGATGCCGTACCTCGCACGAAAGGCTGCAGAGCATTCTGTGAACCTCCAGCTGGGTCGGGATCCAGACCGGTTCATCGAGCGGCGAGGGAAGTCGTACTTCACGTACGGGAAGATCGTGTACAAGCCGGGGCAGTACCTCCTGAAGGGCCGGCTACACCTCGACCGCGGGCACTTCGCGTACCGGGAGAGCGCGATGGCGGGGCTCGCGGAGCTGTCGCGCCTCTCGCTGTTGATGCCGCAGGAGCAGGCGCGCCTCACGCCGGGCACGGCAATCAGTGCGATGCAGGTGAACCTCGCGATCCGCGACGGATGTCTCGTGATCTGGAAGAAGAACCGCCCGGAGGACTTCAAGACCGCCGAGGACCTCGTCCTCGGGGACCGCGGCGGGTTCATCTTCGAACCTGAGGTCGGACTCCACGAGGGGCTCTACGAACTCGACTTCTCCTCCCTGTATCCGTCGATCATGGCGAAGTACAACATCTCCCCCGAGTGCCTGGACTGCACGTGCTGCGGGGGCAATGCGTTCCCCGTCCCGGGGCTCCGGTATCATCTCTGCGGGTCCCGAATCGGATTGATTCCTCGAGTCCTGAAGCCCATCCTCGAGCGACGGCGATACTTCAAGAAGATGAGGAAAGAGCCCGGGCCCCTGCAAGAGACGTATCGAGACCGCGATGCAATCCTGAAATGGCTCTTGGTCACATGCTTCGACCCAGCGACGGTAGTCCCATACAGATGGAGGGGTAAGTACAGATTCGACCGCATTGAAACCATCGTAAATCGGTATCTTCCCGAAGGCGTTGGGAGCATCGATCTCAAGGACGACGTGAGGGTCTTCAGCTACGATTCGGGCTTCCGTCCCGTCGAGAAAAGGGTTATCAAGGTATTGAAAGCCAAGGCACCGAAAGAGATGTTGAAGATCAAAATCGCTGGGAACCGCGGAGTGTTGGTCACCCCGAATCACCGTTTCTTTGTCTCCGACGAATCACAGAGTCTAGTCGTGAAGAGAGCAGACGAATTGAGACCTGGAGACCTGATACCCATTGCTCGGAAAATCCCTCTAACACCGACTGCTCCCAACGCACTGAATCTCGCGAGGGAACTCCTAGGACGCGCGGGTAGGGAGGAACTCTTGATGTGGAGGATACGCGGGAGCGACTCTCTAAGCAGAGCAATCGCGGAGAATTACGACTTAATTCTCAGAATGGCTCTCGAAGACGGATACACGTATCGAGCGATTTGGTTGTGGCGGACACGAAAGATTTTGCCGCTGAAATATCTGGGCTTGCTATCGCTGCCGTCCGAGGCCTGGGATGAACTAGAGGTGGGGCGAGCTCGGAGAGGGGGTGGGAAAATCCAGTTCATTCCCGCCCGCATTCCGATTGACGAAGATCTTGGGTTCCTCCTAGGCTTCTACGTTGGCGACGGAAGTTCGAGCGGGAACATGGTGAGGTTTGCCATTGGAATGTCGGAATCAGAGATCGTGGGTAAGCTACTGGATGCAATCTTTCACAAGTTCCAGCTAATCCCGCGGGTTTTCAAGGAAAAGAAGGCGAACATGTGGGTCCTCCAAGTGAACAGCGTTGCGTTGAAAGAAATCCTTCGCCTGGTGCTCGGCGTCGGGGAATCTACGAGCAAAGGTAAGCTTGTCATCCCCGATGTAGTCTTGAATGGGAGCGAGGACATCAGATGGGCTTTTCTAGGTGGGCTTATCGCGAGCGATGGATGCGTGAAGAAGGACGATGACGTGACTTTCGTCACGACTGCGAACCTTGACTTCGCCCACAAGATTGGCTTCCTGGCGTTGTCTCTTGGTCTTCGCGTGGCATTTCGCTCGACCCGTCCAAATTGGTTTCCACTCCATTACGCGGATTTGAAAACCTCTGAGGTCCGGGAGCAGTTATGGCTGCAGGATTTCCATCGGGAGAGAGCGAATCATGCTCGCTCATCGAAGAAAGATGAAATGGAGGGCGAGCTCAGCCTGCTGCCGGTGAGGTCGATCGACAGCGTCCCGTGTAGTTCACCGTATGTTTATTGCTTCGAGGTCGAAAACGATCCACATGGCTTTGTGACCATGGACGGCACCTTCGTAGGTCAATCATTTGGGTACACTGGCTATAAGAATGCCCGATTTGGTCGAATCGAATGCCATGAGGCAATCAACGCGATCGCGCGGGACCTCCTCGTCCGCACGATGGAGATCGCCGAGTCCCATGGGTACGACGTCGTCCC
>CAYOUM010000055.1:0-8157 GCA_964407185.1 uncultured Methanomassiliicoccales archaeon
GCCTACGCCTGGGGTGCGATCGGCCTCGTCATTGGGCTTCTGTTCTTTGACCCCGTCCTCGTGATCCCCGTGTTCTGCGGAATGGCGTGGATCGATCCACTGTGCGCCTGGTCAGCGAAAGCGAACGTCTACCCGTGGGTCCCCGCGATCGCATATGCCACGGTGTTCGCGGGCTGGCTCGTCCTCCTTCGTCCCCTTCACGCTCTCGATGTTCTCGGAATGGCCGCGCTCACGGCCATCGCCTTGCCCGTCGCGCTCCTCGCGGAATATCCGAACTTCCGTTGGATCGACGATGACTTCCTGATGACGATTGCACCGCTCCTTGTCCTCACGCCCGCGCTGATCGCGTTTTCCGCGTTACCGTAAGACTTCAAGCTTCCCGTATCGGCCTGCGCTCACCTGCATGTTCCCCCGCCATTCCCGCACCCAGCCGTTCGAAATCCGCACGCGATCGTTCGCCTTCACCCGTTCGATTTCTTCATTCCAGAGGGTGATCTGGACCTCTTCGCCATCCTCGTCCCGTGCGTTGCAGTCGCACACCTTGCCCGTTGCGCCGGAACGGCTCGTGAACTCGCGGACTTCCCCTTTCGAAACCACGGTGAGCTCGATGACATCGACTTTGCTTTCCGGGCGCAGGTCCTTTGCCTTCATCCGCCCGTCTGAACCCGAAAAACGCCATAAAGGTTTCCGCGCGGGCAGCCCTGCGGCCAACCGCCCCCGAGATCGCGGGGCACGGATGCAAACTCCAATCGTCCGTATGGAAGCCGTTCCTATGGAAAGAGAACCGGTTCAAGTGAACCCGACGACGTGCTCGCTCCATGGGCACACCACGCGTTGGATTTCTTTCGAGAGACGAAATAAGATATTTATCGAGACGACTCCATACGGCACAAGTTTGGGATGAACCGCATCAAGGTCGTCAGTGAGCCCGCGGACCTCGTCCCGATCCTTCGCGCCGTCGACACGGAGATGAAACGCGACGTGTTCAAGGAAGTTCTCAACAACTGGCGGACCGCGAAGGAGATCGAGGACAAGTTCGGGAAGGAGGGGGCCCAGGCGCTTCAGTTCTTCGAGAAGATGAAGCTCGTGGAGACGAAATGGCAGACATCAGCCGCGCTGCAGCCCGAGAAGGCGTACCATGCGTTCTACTCGAGTTTCCACATCAACGCGACGGCGCCCGTCCACGAGATCTCGGACGTCCTGTACGTCGCGATGATGCCCGACAGGGAATACGTGAAGATCGAGAAGGTGATCCACGACATGGTCGGCGAAGAGGGCAGGTTCGCCGGTGAGGTCGCGGACACACTGAAGGTGTCTCAGACGATGCTGAAGTCCCTCGTCAAGCGCTCCACGCGCCTCGATTTTCGGGGCCACCGAATCTTGCGGTTCGAGGAGTAGCGGATGGCCGTTGGGGGCGAGTGGGCGGAGGGGACCCCAGAAGAGGAACCTGAGGTTGAGGTCGTCTACGATCAGACCGCCGAACCGGAGGCGGATTACGAGGAGATGGAGCCCGAGGAGGCCCCTCCAGTGGAGGCCGTCGCCCGTCGAGACCGGAGCGTCTATGCGATGCTCTCCGGCCTCGGATTCTTCGTGGCTGCCCTCCTCCTGCTGTTCCTCATCATCCCCGCGGGCGGAACGATGCTGGGTCTCACCGTCCTCGGGATGGGGATCGGCACGGCGATTCCCTACCTGTGGCTGGCGGGAGACCTCCGGATTCGCCCACGGCGATTGCGCCGGAGCCAGGCCAGGTTCCTCGCAGGGCCGATGATCGGCGTCCTCGCGGTTGTCCTGTACGGCCTCTTCGCGGTCGCAGGCCCGAACTGGCTCCTCCTCTCCGAGACCATCGGGGTCGTGGCAATCACGCTGGCCTCCGTCAGCATGTTCCTCTACTCGATGTTGTGGAAAGGATGATCACGGTCCTGCGGTTGGGCCATCGGCCCGGACGGGATCGCCGGGTCACGACCCACGTCGCGCTTGCGGCACGCGCGTTCGGCGCCGACCGCGTCCTTGTCGCGACTCGGGACCGCGCACTCGAGCGCACCGTCCGCGGCGTCGTCACGAAGTTCGGCGGGCCCTTCGAAATCGAGACTGGCGTTCCGTGGCGCCGCGTGATTGACGATTGGCGCGGGACGATTGTCCACCTCACGATGTATGGCGAGCCGCTCGATGCCGCCCTCGAACGGATTCCACGGCAGGAGGACCTCCTCATCGTCGTCGGCGCCACGAAGGTCCCGCGGCAGATGTTCGAGCGTGCGACCCTGAATGTGTCGGTCGGGAACCAGCCGCACTCCGAGGTCGCAGCGCTCGCCGTGTTCCTCGATCGCTTCTTTGGCGGGCGTGAACTCTCCCGTTCCTTCCTGGGGAGGATCTCGATTGTCCCCGCGAAGAGGGGCAAGGTCGTTGTCGACCGGGAGTCGGCGCGCCGAGATACATAGTTGCGGTTCTGTCACAAGTCGGGTGATGAGCCCATCTGCGACTCCGCTACGTTCGGCTCGGCCCGCGCGCCCTCCCCCGCAGGGTCGGGTCGCGGAGGGGCCTCACGGCGTCATGCCGGAGGGCACCGGGGTGGAACCGTACACCCCTTGCCTCCTCCCGGAGGCGGGTTTCTCACGAAGGGCGAGCGGTTCGCCCTCCGGCCCGCGTTCTCGTCGCAAATGCTCCCGTGGGCGCGACACACGCATGGCGCGGGCCTCTCCCGCGGTTCGGCGGGAGGAACGGGATGTCCACCGAATCCGCCACCTCGCCTTATACGTTCCGGGGGTCACCCGAAAATGGGACAGAGCCCATAGTTGCGAAGCCTTATCTCCGCCGCCAAAATCTGCACCGCGTGCGCATCCTCCCCGCCGTGGCCATCGCGGCTCTGATCATCGTCTCAGGCATCGCCCACGCGGTGGCCGGGACCTCCATGGAGGCCCCGAACTGGTCCATCGGCGATTTCTGGGAGTACGCGTTCAACACGACGTTCGAGGACACCGTCTCACTCGACGGTCGGGTCCGGGCGGACCTGACGGCGCTCCGGAATGCGACGATTGCGGGGGTCGCCCAGGACGTTTTTGTGGTCGACGCCACGGGCTCCGGACTCCTCGAAGGCGTGTTCCCGTCCCCCCTCGGGGATCTTCCCGCCGACGGAACATGGAACCTCACCGGCGAGCAGTTCATCACCGCCCATTCACGCAAGATTGTGAAGAGCCTCCTGGATATCCGCGCAAGCGGGGACGCGCAGGTCCCCCTCCTCGGGAACCGCGCGTTTACGTTCCGGTGGCAAAACGCAACGACGAACCGCGTCGAGCTCGACGAATGGACCTACCCGGTCGCGGTCGGAACCCGGGCGGCTATCGTCCTCAATTCCTCCTGGTCAGACGACGTATCGATCACCCTCACCGGCTTCCCGCCGCTCACGTTCAATGACACCGCGATCGCCACGCACAGCCTCACGCTGACGCTCCTGAGGGCGGACACATTGGCGGCCCCCGCGGGAAACTTCGACGTGTTCGTCATCGAAGAGCGCTGGCCTGACAACCGCCGCGAGGAATTCTACTACGCACACGCCGTGGGCAACAATGCAAAGACGATTGAGTACAACGCGAGTGGCGGCGAGGTGAGCCGCACGGAGCTCCTTCGATACAGGTACCAGGCCTCGGAGACCGGGCCCGATCCGATCGTGATTGGAGCAATCGTGGGCGGAGCGATCCTCGCGACCGTGGCCGCAATCATCGTCGCCAAGCGGTGGATGGGGAGACGGCGTGCCCGCGAAGAGCGGTACACGCCGCCAAGCCTCCGAGAGCCCCCTACCTGAGGTCCGTCAATTCATAGGGGGCCTCGGCGAGCGGGACCTTCAGGATGTGACGGGTCGTCTTCGGCGGGAAGAGGTTTCCGGTCCGGCCACGTTCGACGACTTCCTCCTTCGTGACGTGGTCGACAATCGCGCCCGGCCACGTCGTCAGCCCGATATCCTCGGAGGAGTAGTCAACGACGTACGAGGGCACGCGGACGCAACCAAGGGCCCGGAGGGCCTCGTACCGATGGTGTCCGTCGAGGATCACGTGATGACTTCGTTCGACGAGGATCGGAAGCTTTAGACGGCCATCCCGTCGAATCGTGCGTGTGAGTTTCTCGAGGAGATCGGGCCTCGTCCCCTCGTGCGGCCGGAGCTCGCGGATGTCGAGCAACTCGAGAGTCGGCTTCACCGACGCCGCCTCCGCGACGGCTGGCCGGACATCGGGCGCAAGAACAAGACGCCTTCGATAAACGTGTCGCCGCTATTTTACAGTGGGAACTGGCGGGGGCGTGGCGGGTACAGGGGCGGAACCCTTCTTCAGGCTCACGCGCTTCGGGAAGTAACGGAGGATCACGATGTCGCCGACACTCTGAATCCACCGGAATGGAATCGACACCGCGCGGCCGTTCTCGACGAGCAAGGGGTTCGTCTCCCCGACGAAAACGCCGTCGACCTCACCCTTCTCCACGTCCATGACGAGGTTGTTCACATTCCCTAGGAACACGCCGTGGTTCGTGTAAACCTGGAGGCCGATGATCTCAGAAATCTCTTCGAGCGTGCAATCACCATCCCGTGGCCCGCCATATTCGGCATCCATAATATGAAAGCTTCGGTGCACCGCTTGGCGAGGGCGCAACCGCCAGGTCAGGGCACCCACGCGACCGTTGTTACCGGGGGGCTCATGGAGTACGGGACGTCACACGATCGCAGCCGCGACATCCTCGAGAATCCGGTCGCAGTACTTGCACCGCAATCTCTGCGGGTCCTTCCCCACGACGACGAATTCCGACTCCACGGGTTCCCGGAGGTTCGTGATGCAATTCGGGTTCGCGCACGTCAGGATCCCGACCGCACGGTCGGGCATCCGAACCTTGTGCTTCTCTGCAACGTTGTAGTTCCGGATCACATTCACCGTCGCCTTGGGGGCGATGAGGGCAATCTTGTCGACCTCCTTTGCGCTCAGCTCCCGATCCTCGACCTTCACGATGTCCTTCCAGGCCATCGCCTTCGAGGGCACGTGCATTGCGACCGTCACCGTCGACGTGACGTCTCCGCCAATCCCGAGGATCTTGAGGACCTTCAGGGCCATCCCCGCGGGAATGTGGTCGATCACGGTCCCGTTCTTGATCGGCGTGACCCGGAGCTCCCTCAACCGCTGACCCCCAGGACCATCTCGAGGAGCGCCATCCGAACCGGCACGCCGTTGAACGCCTGCCGGAAGTACGCCGCATGCGGGGTCGCGTCGACCGCGGGGTCGATCTCGGACGTCCGCGGGAGGGGATGCATGATGATGAGCTCCTTCTTCGCTTCGCGAAGCGTGGGCAGGTCGACGCGGTAGGAGTCCACGACCTTCGCGTACTCCTGGGGGTCCGGGAAGCGCTCCTTCTGGATCCGCGTGACGTACAGGACGTCCGCGACCCGCACGACCTCCTCGAGCGTGTGCGTCGACTGGAGCGGGATCCCCGTCCCCTTCAATTGCTCGACAATCTCCCATGGCATCTCGAGGCCCGGTGGCGAGACGAGAACCAGGGACGCTCCGAACAGCGCGAGTGCATACGCGAGGGAGTGGACCGTGCGACCGTACTTCAGGTCCCCGACGAGCGCAATCGCCTGCCGTTCAATGGAGCCCTTGCTGTCCCAGATCGTGTAGAGATCCTGGAGGGTCTGCGTGGGGTGTTGCCCCGCACCGTCGCCGGCGTTGATCACGGGACGAGTGCTGAATTCTGCCGCGAGGCGGGCTGCGCCTTCCTGCGGATGCCGCAACACAATCACATCGCTGTACGTTTCGACCATCCGCACAGTGTCCGCGAGGGACTCCCCCTTCTGAATCGAAGTGCCCTCCGGGCTCGCGAATCCAAGGACGCGGCCGCCCAGGCGGAGCATCGCGCTCTCGAAACTCAGCCGCGTGCGCGTCGATGGCTCGAAGAAGAGTGCGGACAAGACCTTTCCATCGAGCGAGCGAGAAGTTTTCGTCCCCTCCGCGATCGGAACCATCTTCCGCGCGGCCTTGAGAACCGCCTCGATGTCCGCGAGCGGCAGGTCGCGAATGGACAGGATGTCCCTCCCCTTCCAGGAGCCCATCGAAGCTAGCAGAAGAACGGCGTAGATAAAAGTCATCCGGTCCGTGCCACCCTACGATTTCGGTTTCCGGCCCGTCTGCGTCACGCTGGTCGGAAGGAAGATCAGCCCACCCTCCTCGGCCATGTACCGCTTCCAGTCGCGGGAGTACCGCTCGACCTGCCGAGCCCGCTCGACGCTCACCTTCGCGACAACCTGTTTCACGATCCGGTCCACGTCGACGCCTAGGATCTCACGGAACAGGTACTTCATTCGATCCTTCTGCGCCGGGTCCATTGCGATTCCTCGTCCACGAGGGTCGGACTATTAAACGAAATTGTCAATGCTATCGACCTTGAGAATACCTCGCGGCCGCCCGCTTTTCCCGGAGAAAGGTAATAAAATAGGACAGGTCGAGGGTAACTCGACCTGCCTGTGGGTTGTGGAGGAGGGGTCAGAGGGACTGGGTCGGAGCGGCTGGCTCCTCGACCTCGACGGCCTTCCAGTCGCCGCCGAAGTCGCGCGTAACGCCCGTCGATAGCTGGAATCGCACGCGCAACCTTCCGTTCTCAAAGAAGATGTACGCGTTCTTGAGTTGGGACATGTAGAGCGAAATCCGCTTGCCCTTCTGCGTGAGGGCCCGCTCCGTGCATCGGACAAGGCCCGCCTTTTCGAGGGAATGGATGCGGCGGTAGCAGGCGGCGATCGGGATGCCGTATTCGCGACTCAGATCGATCGCGGACCGAGGCCGCTTGAATGTGGCAACAAGGATCTTCGCGGAGTACTCGTCGGTGACGAGTCTCGATGCCTCAAGGGGATCCATCGGTCGCCTCCTCTTAACGGCATCGAGCGCCTACGAGAGTATATGAGCGTCGTCCCGTGATTCCTTCGGCTGATTCTCAGGTGAGATACCAGGGACACTCAGCCGCCACAGCACCCGCCGCCGTCCGTGTCGCTGCAACCGCAATCGGATCCGCAGGCGCCGTCGTGCTCATGCTCCTTCTTGAGGACGGGAAGAATTGTGAACGTTGAAAGCGGCGCGGCCGTTTCCTTCTTCTTCGCCAGCCGTTCGATCAGTGTCTCCATTGCGCCGCACATCCCCCGGTCGGTATATCTAGCTGACGGCCCGGGTCTCACGTCATGTGGGCGAGCACGCGCTTTTCGAATGGTCCCCTTGGCATCGCTCCGATCACCTGGTCAACGAGCCGGCCCGCTTTGAAGAACAGGAGCGTGGGGATTCCCATGACCCCATAGTCCTGGAACTTCCGCTGGTTCTCGTCGCTGTTCACCTTCGCGAACACGACCCTGCCCGCGTACTTCCTCGCCAGTTCCTCGATTGTCGGTTCAATCGCCCTGCACGGCGCGCACCAATCCGCCCAGAAGTCGACGATCACGTACGGGTTCTCCGAAATCACGCGGTCGAAATCCTCGTCCGTGATGTGAATTGGGTGGTCCTGAACCATGCGTGTTTCCCCTGTAAGCGCTCTCGATACTTGGCGGTTTGATATAAAGCTGACCTCCATTCTTCGAGGCGAGTGGTGCGGGCCGTCAAGGACCCGGCACAATCGCGTCCGCTTCGATCTCCACGAGCATGTCGGGATCGATGAGGCGTCGCACCTCGACCATGGAGGTGGTCGGCCGGATGTCACGAAACACCTCACCGTGTGCGCGACCGACTTCCTGCCAATGGTCGATGTTCGTCACGTACATCCTCGTGCGAACGACATCCGATAGGTGCGCCCCCGCCGCGCGCAGGGCCTCCTCGATATTGCGCAACGCCTGGACGGTTTGCGCATACGGGTCCCCACGGCCCGTGAGGTTGCCGCTCGCATCTGTCGCCGTCGTGCCGGAAACGAGGACGAACGGCCCCACGCGCACCGCACGCGAGTACCCGACAATCGGTTCCCACCGTGTGGCGCTTGCCACGCTTCTCCTTTCCAACGCCCCTCCCCCGTGGGACGTCGCTATCACCGCGCGGGGCTAAAACGCTTGCACTACAAGCACAAGCCGTGGCGATCCGATGACTCTCGGAGTAGATTGCGAAAACCACGGCTCCTCGCGTGTCCGGAGAACATCTCCTTGACGAGCCAAGGCGTCTCCTG
>CAYOUM010000056.1:0-8134 GCA_964407185.1 uncultured Methanomassiliicoccales archaeon
CCATAGAGTACACACGCGACCGTGAATGGTGTTTGTGACCCGTCCCACCGCAAAGGTGTCGGTATGGAAGCGCATGTACCCATCGTGACGAGGATCCGGAGGATGGAGCCGTCCCTTGCCACCCTGTTACTCTTGACCGCGGGTGCGGTCGCCGTCGTTGGCCTTGCGATGGCCCTCACGTCGCCTGCGGGGATTCTCGTCGGCGACACGCAGTGGCAGTACATCTCTGCCTTTCACGGCCTGGGAGCAACCGTGTTCCTCCTGGGATCGACCATTGCCGTGTACCTCGCCTGGCGACTGTACATCGGGGAAATCAAAGCGTTCGATGACCTGAAGTGGCTTGCGGCCTTTTCGACTGTCATGTCGGCCGTGACGATTGCGTTCGGGACATGGATCTACATCGCATATCGCGCGCCCGGGGGCCCGAGAAGCTACTTCCTCGCGAACCTGCCCGAGGTCCACCAGATCTTCTTCGAATTCAAGGAGTTCATCGCCCTGTTCACGCTCCCGATGTTCCTCGTCTCCACATTCATCCTGTGGCGGTACGGCAAATCGATTGTGCACCATCCACAGGCCCGCGCGGCGGCGAGCGTTCCCGTGCTCCTCGGGTGGGGCTTCTTGCTCGTCGCGTACGTGCTCGGAGCGGCGATCACGAAGCTCCGGGGGTGTGAGCGATGGATGTCGCACACGTCCCCGCGGTTATCATGGAGGAGCCCGTCGCCCTCCGGTTCCCGACAGGGGTGATTCTCGCTGCCCTCCTCGCGGCATGGATCGGCCTCATGACCCTCGCGATCACGAACATCGCCGCAGGCGCGGACGCCGGGTTCCGATCGTGGATTACGCTTCACCCAGGAATCGGGCCGTACAGCGGAAAGCAGCTGTTCATGTACGCGGCCTGGTTCGTGAGCTGGCCGGTCCTCCACCTCGCCTTGCGTCGGCGGGAGATGAACCTCAAGCGCTGGTTCGGGTTCTTCCTCATCGGGATCCTCGTCGCAGTGCTCCTGATGTGGCCGCCGATCTTCGAAGCGATCGCGGACGCCCTTTAGGCGCAGGGCGTGGCCGCGGTTCCACCTCGTCGGGAGGCACGATGGTCTCCCGCCGCCCTTCGTCTCGTCCTTCCGAGGATACTCGAGGTGTTCAACGGACGATCTGCGTGAGCTCCCTCTTCACGGCCGTAAGGTCGTTGAGGATCCGAAGGCTCTCGCCGCCCTCCGCCATCCACGGCGGGGACCACGCCCGCAGGCGACCCGTTCGAAGGGCCGCCTCGAAGAGCCGATCACCCGTCGGGCTCCGCGTCAGGACGACATCGAAGCCTTCGACCTGCGGGCTCTCTCCGAGGGAAAGGTCGGCCCATGGAACGGTGAAGTCCACGCACTTCAGGCACGACCGGTGGAGGAAGGAAGAGAACTCCTCGAGGGGGACTTCGACAACGTGGTGGTCCGCACCTTCGACCCGCACGACGTTCCCGACCGCGGTCATTCCTCGGATCTCCTGCGGGGTCAGTCCCGTGACCTTCTCGAATCGGAGGGCGGGGGACCCCGCAGGCGAGACGTTCCCATAGCAGAACAGCCCAATCGATAGGTCGACCGTGTATCCGGGCGCAAACTTGTCGAAGTTCGCATGCCGTCCCGCGTAGACGTGGCACGGACGACCCGCCACCGCAATCCGCGGGGGCTCTCCCCGGTCCGCCCGCGCGAATTTCTCGAGATTGAGGAGGAAGTCGAAGTTCGCCGGGAGGCCCGCATTCACCGCGAAGGACCGGGCTCGCGAGGACCACGTTCGGTGGAGCCTTATCGCCGCCTCGGGATCGGAGACGATCCCCATCGCCCCCTCAACGCCATAGTCCGGAAGCAATGCGGCGTCCACAAAATCCTCCGCGAGCGCCGAGGCGAGAAGGGGCGCAAGGGTTCCGCCGCCGAGATCCTCAGGATCGCGCACCGTGGTCACATGGCACAGGGCCACGCGTCGCACCGGCCCGACGCCCGCGCCTTCTTCCAGGGGCGCCTCCCCCCCCTTCAGCAATTCCGGTGAGTGAAGGTATTCCCCCCGACAACTTGGACAGCGGTACCATTGTATCGAGTACGTCCCCGATTCGAGCTCGAGTTCGTATTCGTACCGGAGATCGCAGTCCCGCTTGCACCGGATGCAAAGGAACGGCCGTTCCAGAGACATGGCGACGCGTGCCTAATGTGCGTGGCTCCGAATAGGATTGCGCCGAACTTGTGCGGCCTCCGAGGGACCCGCGCGGAGCGCGAGCTCCACGAGCTTCAGGGTGAGTGCGTCCGCATGGAGAACGCCGACGACCTCCCCGCGTTCGACGACGGGCAACGCGGACAGCCCTTCGCGACGCATCGTCTCAAACGCCCCAGGGAGGAGATCGGAGGGCTGAAGCGGCGACAGCCGCCGCGCGATTCTCCGAACCGGAGTCCAGCCGACGCGATTGAATTCGCCCCAGATGGCGTCTGGCAGGCGATCGCCCATCAGCGGCACCCCCGTCCGCACCTCCTCCGGGGAATGAAATCCGTGGATCGCCTCGCTGAGACGTCGATGGATGTCGACATCCGCGACGACGCCGAGGTATTTTCCGGCGACCGAAACCACGGGTGCTACACCCATTCCTGCACGAGCTAGGAACATCGCCGCCTCGCGGACCGTCGTCGCAGCGCTCAGTGTGACCGGCGCCGCCATCACATCTTGGACCGACAAATCCGAGAATCGGAGAGATCTCACAGAGGACGCACCCGGCTGACGCGGTCTATACTTTCTGCCGAACACGTTAGGTCGGCTGTCTCTGGAAGTACGCCGCAACGACCTTCGTCTGCGCCTTCCGGAGGACCTGGGACACCGTCGACTTCGAAACCCCGAGTCGCTTCGCGAGGTCCCCGAGTCGAATCCGCTTCGGGTAGTCGAAGTAGCCGAGCTCGAAAGCGGTCGCCAGGATCTCCTCCTGGCGTCGCGTGAGGGGCACCGCTTCCCGGACCGACGAGAGGCGGAGGAGCTTGACTTCGTATCCGTTCTTCTCGAGTCGGGAGACGAGCCGGCGCAGGGATTCTCGGTTTCGGAAAACGAGGTTCCACTCGAAAGTCGCCGTCCGTCGGGCGACCGCGCCGGCAATGAAGCAATCCGACTTTGCAAGGAGCGCGCACCCGCCACAGTTCGATGCGTACGTAATCCCTATGAGACGGCCTCGCTCGGAGCTGACGACCTCCACATTCCGGACACCGGCAGACGAACGGATCTCCTCGACGAGGCGGGGGATCGTCTCCGGCGGCACCTGCGCCTCGAACAGGTCCTTCATCCGGTTCCCGCTGATCACCTTGCGGTCGATTACGCGAATCTCAATCCCGTGGCGCGGGGCGAGCTTCGTGACCCAGCAATCGGGCAGGGAAACGGAAAGGACTGCCTCGAGCACCGCGGAACGAACGGTGACCCGCTTTTTAAGGCCGCGGACGGATCAGCCCGGTTCGCAGCGGTACATACATTACATGGTGACGGCGGAATGGCGCCTCCCGACCCTGGGGGCATTGTGAAGCCATCCGGCGGTCCATCCGAGATCCTCGTCGGTCTTGACGGGTCCGACCTCTCGCGACAGGCGCTGGGGGCGGCGATTCGAATCGGTCGAGCGTTCGAGGCGAGAATCCACATACTCCACGTCGCCCGTATGTAGAGTATATCCGTCGCATCATCGAGGCGCAAGACCCATTTACTGTGCATATGCGAATGGTCCAATCCTCTAAGAGGACGCTTCCTTCTTTGAATCACCCGAGTGGGTCGTTCATGCAGGAAACGGTTTCGCCGAACGTAGCGCTCAAGCGGATGGAAGGTTTCCGAGTTGCGTATGTCGAGCACCGGGGGCCGTACAGCGAGATCGGACGGGCGTTCCAGAGACTGCTCAGGCTTCTCTCCGAGCGACGCCTTCGTCCGGGAGGTCCGATGATTGCGATCTACTACGACAACCCAACGAAGCCTACTCTCGCGAAGCCGCAGAGCGAGGCGGGAGTCCCCATCATCGGTGAGGTGAGGCCCGACAACGAACTTCGGGCGCGAGAATTGCCTCCCGCAGAAGTTGCCAGCACAATCTACGAAGGACCTCCGTCCCAGTACGCGGAACGAGTTGCGTTGCTTCTCGAGTGGATTGATGCGAACGGGTTCGAACCGGCCGGTCCGTTCCGCGAGATCTACGCGCGGGATCTCACCGAGTTGCCTCCGGGGATCCTGTATGTCGAAACGCAGGTGCCGGTCCGAAAGCGGCGCCATCGGTAGCTGCGCGTGCGGTCACGCGGCGAGCGTGGCGGGTCGGCACAAATTCGTCGGCTTCTCCAGATACCGATTGAATGCGATCACGGCAATCTCGTGTGCGTATTCACCGATCTGGGCCATGTTGCTGTAGATCCCTCGGAGGGGCAAGATCCGCTTCAGGTCTTTCGTCTCCCGCAAGACGAGACGGACAAGCTCCTGTTCCCTCTTCTGAATCCCTGCCGAAATATGGATTGCCTCGTTCGCTTGCTTCAAGTCACGCGAAAGGAGACCGCCAAGGGCCTTACTGTAGACCTGGCCAATCATGTCGGCGAGGCCTTGAAGTGCCTTGATGACTCCGTTCGAGACGTGGGCATCCTCCGAGATGATCTGCTTCACGTGGCCCGCGATGTCGTAGCAGTGGTCCGCCACCGTTTCGAGATCTCGCGCAATCACGCGGTTGCCCGGGATCTCGAGGCGGGACCGCATCCCGAGCTGTTCGACGAGTGCCTCGTCGAGCTGTGCGGAAAGGACGAGGCGGAGGATGAGCCAGTACATCATGTCCGCGTCGTCCTCCCGTTTCATCGCGTCCTCCGCGAGGGCGATGTCGCCCGTCACGAGGGCCTCCAGGGACTCTTGGAGCATCGTGGAGCCCAGATTGTACAGCCGCTTCAGGAGGGAATCGAGGGGATAGTTCGAAGGATCGATGGAGCATTGCAGCACGACTTTCGATGGATTCTCCTCGATGATTCCGATGCCCATCAGCCGCCGAATTGCGCGGCGCGCTTCGTCCTGGTGCTCGCTCCGAAGCCGGAGCGCGGAGCGAACGATGATCTTCTCCCGCCCGAGGACGTAGTTCCCGACGATGACCCGCTCAAGCATTCCGGGCTCGTCGCACAGGTCCGCGTCGACGATGAATTCCGTCGCCGCCCGGTGCCGCTCCTCGGCCGCCGGGCCGGGAAGGACCTTGAGCGCCTCTCCCTCCTCGACGAGAAACACCTGGTCGCCTTTCTTGAGATTCCTCTGCTCCGCCCATTCCTTCGGGAGCGAGATCGTCAACGTCGCCGCGCCAACCTTCTGTATTTTTCGGGATTCCATGGGATCGCCTCGCCAAATTCGCAGGGTATTTTCCTCGTATGTAGTGGAACCGAGTCTCATGATTACAAGTATGGTATATACTCCTATCGAGAATAACGCCCTGAGGTCTTTCCGGCTTCCCGCCCCGTCCCCTAGCGGTGACGTTCGTGGAGACCTACCCAACCGCCCATGTGCGTCGGAAATGGTTTGAAAACGTCTTCGGACCGGAATGGAAGAGCGGCAAAACCTGGTCGATCTTCTTAAGCCGTCTCGCGCTCGGCTTCGTGTTCCTGTGGGGAGGGTACCAGAAGATCCTGACAGAGTTGAGCGGGGCCATGGCGACGAAGGGGTTCCTCAGCGGGACCTCCGTTGCGGCGAGCCCTTTCGCAGGGTTCTTCAACAGCCTCGCCGGGAACTGGACGGTCGAGTACCTAGTTGTGTACGGAGAACTCCTGATCGGAGTCGCCTTCCTCTTCGGCATCCTAACGAGAGTGGGAGCGATTGCGGGAATGCTCCAGATGACTTTGTTCACGATGGCGATGTGGCCGATCCAGGACGCACCGTCAGCCAACCCAATCTTTGACGCAAGGACGTTCTACCTTGTCATCTTCGTGATGATGTTCTTCCTTGTGCCTGGGCGCTTCCTGGGCGGCGACGGTCTCCTTCGGACCTCTGGTTTCGTCCAGAAGCGGCCTCGGCTCCTCAAGGGCCTCTCGCGGCTCGGGTAGGATATCTGCAGGCCCCCATGCGAGGCCCTTCTCACTTTTCTTCTTATACGAGCGGAGCAATAGCACCGCGGGTCAGCGCATGGGCCAAATCGAGTTCCGGACGTTCAAGGAGATCGACCTCCCCGGCGGGACGGTGATCGAGGCGATTCCGAGCGTCGGCCTCGTCAGCACGATCGCGGCGACGTACTTGATCACGAACCTGAAGGTGGACCAGATCGTCGCACTCGATTCCGACGACTTCCCGCCGATCTCCATGGTCTACGCGTACAAGCCGAAGTTCCCTGTCCGGATCTACGCGCACCCCCAATCGAAGCTCACCATTTTCCTCGCCGAGGTTCCGCTCCCGCCACGTGTACATCGAGCCCTCGCCCTTGCCCTCTTGAACTGGGCTCGTACCCATCGCTGCCGCCAGATCGTCGCGCTTGAGGGCTTCCCAATGCCTGTGGACGAGGCCGTGCACCCAGTCGGCGTTTGGGGCGTCGGGAGCACGGACCACGCGCGGAAGTCTCTCGACGAGGCGGGAATCCCGCAGCTCGAGACGGGTGTGATCTCAGGCGTGGCGGGCGTCATCTTGAACGAGGCGCGGTGGCAGGAATACGATGCGATCAGCCTTCTTGCCGAGGCTCGACCCAACATCCCCGATGCGTATGGCGCCGCACGGCTCCTCGAGGCCCTCGATCAGTTGCTTCCGGAGATTAAGATTGACCTCGAGCCACTGAAAGAGCAGGCGAAGGCCCTCGAGGCGCAACTTTCGAGACTGCGTCGTGAGGCGAAGCCGGCGACCACGGAGCCCGCTCCAGGCATGTTCGGGTAGGCCCACGAACCTGCGCCGAGTGCATTGTGGAAGTCCTAGAGGTTTCGAAAGAGCCGCCCGATCACGCGCTTCCCCCTTTCTCATTGCCTGAGCGTATCAGCGGGACTACGGACTACGCTCTCGCTCCCGCCTTAATCCTCGCGTACCGGGCCTTGTAGAGTTTTTCGCACGACGTGCAGCAGAGGTAGTGTGTTCGCCCCCCTGCCTTCCAGAGAACCGGCGCACGTTCAATGTCCCTTCCGCATTCGAAGCATTTCAAGATCGCCCTCTGGCGCTCGGAGATTTGTACCCGAGGCTTGTCCGTGTATTCCTTCGTCGCGAGGTAGTGTTCGGACCTGATGACCCCATCGAGCGAGTTGAGTTCCTGTAGGAACTGGTCAAGCTTCGACGAGGGCGACAGCACCGCCTCGGCGGCGATCCGTGAGCCCTTGGTGTGGCTCGTCCATCGAACCTCGGGCTTCGCAGCGAGCCAGGCTTCCACCGCGTCGGCCATTCCTCGCCGACAGGTAAGGATTAGAATAACCTTGAGCTGACCGAGCCGTTCTGGATCAACAGTCGCATGATACCCCGCGAGGATTCCCATGTCCTCAAGCTTCGCTACGTGGGCGCTCACCGTCGGCACGCTCACGCCAACACGGGGTGCCAATTTCCGAAATGAGAGCCTCGCATCTTCCTGCAGGAGGCGGAGAATCGCGGCGTCCGTCGGATCGAGTTCCATCGTTAGGGAGCAGGCGGGACGCTCGGATAAAGATTTACGATTGTAAAGCGCACCTGGGATGACCCTCCGGCGGTTTTCCCTCTGAACGGGGCCCAAACACCGATGGCGGTCGATCCTGTCTGTGGGATGTATGTCGACGAGTCGACGGACCTGAAGGCAGAGGTCCGTGAGAGGATGTCCTACTTCTGCTCGACCACGTGCATGCAAACGTTCCTCCGTCCGGAGCAGGAACTCCGGAAGCTGAAACGGGACACGGCGGTCGCTCTCGTCCTTGCCGCACCGCTTGTCGCTCTCGCGATGGTGTATCCCCTCCTTGCAGGACTCGCAGGCTGGGAATTGCCCGGCGGGGAGCAATCGTACGAGGACTTCCTTGCGTACCTCGGAATCGTCCTCGCGACCCCGGTCCAGTTCGGGCCAGGCTATCGCTTCTATCGGGGAACGTGGGACGGACTTCGCAATCGGATGACGAATATGGACGTCCTCATCTCCCTCGGTACGACGGCGGCCTGGGGCTACAGCGCGTTCGTGACGTTCCTCCCGCGAACGACGCTTGAGAGCTTG
>CAYOUM010000057.1:0-8074 GCA_964407185.1 uncultured Methanomassiliicoccales archaeon
AGAACCACGACTTCGCCGCGACGAACCCGTACGCCCATTACCCGAAGCGAGTGACGAAGGAGAAGGTCCTCAACTCGTTCATGGTCGCCCCGCCCCTCCGGCTCCTCGACTGCAGTGGGATCACGGATGGCGCGGCCGCCGTGCTCATGGTCCACGGGGACATCGCAAAGCGGTTCACGGACACGCCCGTGTTCGTCGAGGGCCTCGGCCAGACGAGCATCGGCTCCCTCGTGGGCAACCTGAAGTCCCTCACGACATGGTACCCACTAAAGACCGCCGCGCGGGATGCCCTGAAGATGGCGGGGATCACGATCCACGACGTCGACGTCGCAGAGACACACGACTGCTTCACGATTTCCGAGATCATGGAGTACGAGGATCTCGGCCTGTGCATGAAGGGCGAGGGCGGGAAGTTCGTCGAGGACGGCCAATCGAGGATTGGCGGGAAGCTGCCGATTAACACGCGCGGCGGGCTCCTCGGGTGTGGCCACCCGCTCGGCGCGACGGGTGTCGCGCAGGCGGTCGAAATCGCCCAGCAGTTCCGCTCGGAGGTCCCGAAGGAGCGATACGTGGGCGGGGAGTGGGGCCTCTGCCACAATCTCAGCGGAAACGCGAATGACCACGCGGTGATGGCCCTCCATCGCGGCGGGTAGGCGAGACTGCGATACACCAGCGGAGACGCCTTTGCGCTACTTGCGCGCCGGCCGCAGCAGCGCAGAATCGAATGCGAGGGGCGTAGCCGCGCGCTCCGCGCACCAAGCTAGGACCACGGAGTCCGGATAGCTCCATCGACCGCGTCCCGAGGCGAAGACCTGCCACGCCCTCGCCACCAGCCTTCGGGATGGAATGCCGATTTGGATGAGCCCCTTCGATCGGATCCACAAGCCCGCCGCCCGAGCCGATGCAAAGCCGCGGCGGTAATGGATGAGGGCAAGTGTCTCCGAAAGAATCTCCGCCGGCACGACGACCGGGTCTGCCTTCATGGCCTCTTCCCTCGCCCTCGAATGAAACACATCCGTCTTGGAGAACAAGGCGTAGAGGAAGCTCGTATCCGCGATCCGCAACCCGTCACCCGTAGAGGTACTTGTCGTGACGGACGCTCGCCTTCGGATCTTCATCGGCGAAGGTGGGCAGGTCCTCAAGGTCAAGCCCGACGGCCGGACGTGGCGGCAACTGTCCCGCCGTCCACATGACCCCTTTGGGCCCCTCGGCCACGCACCCCAGCCTCTTGTAGTGCTCGATTGCCTCCCGCAGCGGCGCATGCATGACCGCACGAGGGAGACGGTCCTTGATCTGGTTGAGGCGGAGAGGGCGATCCGAACTCCGCATGACCTCTTCGATCATGTGAAGCGTCCCGAGGGTGGGCCCCTTGCGGGCACGACGGGGACCTACGGCCATTGTCAGGATGATATTAAGTCATATACTATATAAAGACATATCTGTCCATCGTGAATTGGCACGGATTGGCGTCCGGAGAAGTGTTATGGAAGGGGAGCGTCATCTCGGAGCGAGTGTTTTTCGTAGAGAAGCCTTCGGAGGAAGAGGTCGATCGCGTCGAGGGGAAGTTTGGAAAAGCGAAACGACGGATCGTGACATGGGACCGGCGCACCGTCGACTATCGCCGAGAGATGGAAGATCCGCTGTGCTTCGGCGAAGTCGTTCTCCTTATCGAGGACAGCGACGAACGGCTTGCCATCGTCAGGAAGCGAGGTTCCTCTGCGAACGCGTGGGACACTCCCACGGGCATCATCGAGGACGGAGAGGGCGTCGAGGAGGCCTCCCTCCGGGAGGGATACGAGGAAACGGGCCGGCAGATTCGAGTGGAGAAGCTGGCCGCGATTCACCAAGTCCGAGTCCACTGGAAGGCATGGGACGTGGAACGGTGGTTTTTCATCTTGAAGTGCACGGCACTTTCGGACGTCGGGACACCCGAGGACACGACGGAGATCGAGGAAGTCAAGTGGGTGCGAGTTCCCGAGGAGCTGCCGAAATCGTGGGCAGATTCCCAGTGGCATCGAGACGTCCTCGGTGACGGCGGGCTGATCCAGGGGAGTGGAGATCGCTTGGGACGTCCTCTCGCCTGAGGCGAAGGCTTTTCCGCCGTGCCGCGAATCGGACGGCGTGGTCCGTGAGACAGAGCCCATGGCGGCGGGGAAGCCGGAGCAATCGCTTCCCCTCCCTTTCGCGCTCGACTTCTATCCTCTCGAGTCCCCGGAGTACACACGCATCCACCGATTTTTCGATAATCTGAAGGAAGGCAAGCTCTCAACGACTCGGTGCGCGAAGTGCTCCGCGGTCCACTGGCAGCCCCGCGTCGTGTGCCCGAAGTGCAACGCGGACGAGATGGAGTGGATTGACTTGCCGAGCGAGGGCGAGCTGTTCGCGTTCACCGCCGTCATGGCGGGCGCGCCGATCGGGTTCGAGAAGGACGTGCCCTTCGTCACGGGGCTCGTGCGCCTGAAGGGCACGGACCTTCTTGTCACGTCGCGGATCGACGACGCGAAGTACGAGGATCTGAAGATTGGGGACAGGGTGCGCCTGAAGGTCATTCAGCTGTCCGATAGGCGGGTCTGGTTCCGTTTCACGCCCGCCAGGTAAGCCGGACCAGTATCGGATGAGCGAGAGTTGGACCGATACCGATATACGTGCGAACGAGTATCGGTAAGAAGGAAACGATGCCGATACCGATATCCTCCACGGACCTTGCCCCAGTCGTGTGGCAGCGCGTGCAGTCCAATTCTCACCGGTTGCGCAAGCACCGGCCTCTCCCCAGGGACGCTGTGGCACGGTTGCGGGAGCAGCTCCGAATCTACCACACGTACCACAGCAACGCAATCGAGGGGAATACGCTCACGCTAAAGGAAACGCGCCTCATTCTCGAGCGGGGTGTTACGATTGGCGGCAAGAGCTTGCGAGAGCATCTGGAGGCGACAAACAACGCCCAGGCGTTCGACTGGATCTGGGCGAAGGCGAAGCCCGGACTGCGATTCGATCACCCGACCCTCCAGACACTCCATGAAATCATAACCCGCGGAATTCTCGATTCGGCAGGTCAGTATCGAAGGCAACAGGTGTGGATTGGCGGGTCCACCCATGTTCCGCCGCCGCCCTCTGATATCGTCGCCCTTCTCGACGAGCTCTTCGCCCAGCTTCCCACGATTCGGGATCCCGTCCTCCGCACCGTCCACCTCCACCACCGGCTCGCGTTCGTCCATCCCTTTCTCGACGGGAACGGCCGGACCGCGCGGTTGGCCGCAAACTTGGTCCTCATGAACGCAGGATACCCTCCAGTCGTCCTCCGTGTCCAAGACCGGCGTCGATACTATCGGTACCTCGAAGAGGCGGATCGGGGGCGGGCTGCCCCTTTCGGGGAGCTCCTCCTTCGGGCTGTCGACGAGGCCCTTGCCGTCTTCCTCGCGGCCGTCGAGCCCGCTCGCGCCCTTGTCCCGCTCAAGGAGCTGGCGCGACGGTCCCCGTATTCACAGGAGTATCTCGCCCTTCGGGCGCGCCAGGGCGTCTTTTCGGCCGTCAAAATCGACGACGTGTGGTATTCGAGCAAGCGCGCCCTCGATGACTACACGGGGCAGCAGAAGCGTCGCCCATCAAGATAGTCCGTCGGACGCTCCCACGGAGAACCGATCTCCCTCACACCGTCCTCCGGACCACGACGTTGCTCCGTCCGAGACCTGACACCATCCTGAATCCCTCGCCCTCGAACATCCCAACGGTCCCGAACCAGATGCCCACCGCCTTCCTTGATGTCGCAGGGTACGCCTCGACGAGGCCCCCGCCCCTTTCCTTGATTGACGCGAGGGTCGCGCGCAACGCCACCCGCGCGACGCCCTTGTGGCGGTGGCCGCGATCGACGAAGAAGCAGGTAATTCTCCAGAGCTTTCCCGCGGCGTTTCGAAGGTTGAGCGTGCGGTAGATCCGTCCCGCATCGATTCGTGGCAGCTCCTCGCGCAAGCCGAATTGGCACCAGCCGACGGGCTGATTGCCCGCGTACACGAGGATTCCATGGGAGCGGCCCTGGTGGACGAACGCCTCCTTGTCCCTCCGGTTTTGTGCCGCTCGCTCCTTCCCCCTGAACTCGGGCGGGAGCGGGCGCTGCCGATGGTAGAACATGCACCAACATCCCGCCTGCACGCCGCCATGCTTCGCGAAGAGTTTCTCGAAGTCCGGCCACGTCTCCGGTGAGAGTTCTTTTGTTGTGAACTGAAGCGATTGTGGCTCCTGTCGTTTCCGCAAGACAACTTTCTCCTGTCGCTCTTTCGTTCGGTTTGTGGATGGGGCGGAGAACCATCAACCCTCGGGTGGAGATCAAGGCGAGATGAGGACGAGGACTTGTTTCAAGAATGCCTTTCGATGTCCGAACGAGTTCAGGGAAATGGATGGATTCCGTTCCGAACAAATACGGGGAAAAATGTAAGCTCCCGCCATCATCGGGCATGTGGCGGTCCCGTGAAGCGCGTCGTAGTCCTCGGCGGGGGCATTGGCGGTGTCATCGCCGCGAGGGAGCTTTCTCGGAAGCTTGACGGTCAGGCAGAGGTCACGCTCGTCGACAAGGAGGGTCATCACTCCTTCCCGCCTTCGTATCCGTGGCTCGCCATGGGATGGCGGGAGCCGGAGCAGCTCTCGCGGCCACTCCGAAATCTCAGGGTTCGGGATGTGATCTTCCGGACGGCCGAGGTCGTTGGACTCCACCCGGACGAGCGGAAGGTCGCGACGACGGCGGGCGACCTCACGTACGATTATCTCCTGATCTCGCTCGGCGCTCAACTCGACCACCGAGCGATAGAGGGATTCGGTGACGGAGCTCACCACTTCTACGGCCTCGAAGGCGCGACGCGACTCCGCGATGCGCTCCGGGCCTTCCGCGGAGGGAAGGTCGTCATCGGCGTTTCTCGACTCCCGTTCAAGTGTCCCGCGGCCCCATACGAAGGGGCCCTCCTGATGGACTACGCGTTTCGTAAGCGGGGAATTCGCGACAATGTCGAGATGGAGTTCTTCACACCGGAGCCATGGCCCACCCCCTCCGCCGGCGAGGCGATTGGAAAAGCGGTTCAGCGCCTCCTCGAGGAGCGGGGCATCCCTGTGCATGCAAAATGGGAGATGACCCACGTGGATCCCAAGTCTCGCCTTGTGCACTTCAAGGGAGGCGCGCAACTTCCGTACGACCTCCTCGTGGCGGTGCCGCCACACACGACGTGCACGCCCGCCCGGGAGTCGGGCCTCGCGAAGGACGGGCCGTGGATTCCCGTTAACCGATACACGATGCGGACAGGCTACGATGATGTGTATGCGGTGGGCGACGTCGCGAAGATTCCGACGCCGACTGGCAACGTGCCGGTCCTCCCGAAGGCGGGTGTGTTCGCGGAGGGTCAGGCAAAGGTGGCTGCTGCGAACATCGCAGCGGAGATTGCAGGCGGTGAGGGTTCGCGATGGAACGGATACGGCATCTGTTTCCTCGAGACGGGCCGGGGGAAGGCGGGGATGGTCCGGGGTAACTTCTTCAAGGAAGGCCCACCAGAGATACGCATGCGGAGGCCGAGCAGAATCTGGCACTGGGGGAAGGTTCTCTTCGAGCGGCGATGGCTCGGCGGGCTCTTCCGATAGAGGAAGGATCCAAGCCCTGCCGCTCCGATGTAGATCGGCGCACGAGGACTTCTTCCACCCGCGCGCGTGTGATTCCGGAAACCTCGGCTTTCAGGGGGCTCGTGCTTCACGCGGCGTCCACCGGCCGATGTGTGCAAGGATATCTTCGTGGGACCGCGCGAAATCCTCCTTGCCGGCGCGGTTCAAGTCGACGAATGCGAGTTCCCTCCAGGCATCGTGCACGGGTTGCGTGTCGATTTCGCCGGTGAAGACAAACTCCAGGTCCCAGTGGTTGGACGATCCGTACACCTCGGAGAACGCAAGGGGTCCGTTGACGGGAAGGTCTTTCAAGCCGAGTTGCTCCCGCATGATTCTCCGGGCTGCTTCAACGGGTCCCTCGCCCAAAATCAGATGGGACGAGGGCAGCATCCATCCCTTGCTGTTCGCCTCCGCCCTGGCGGGATCCAAGGCCCCGATGTGGTCCCACGGCGCGTCGGGCCGGAGGCGGCCCACGAGGACTTCGTTCGGGTGGCCCTTTCGGGAGAGCACGAGGAACGCGGAGAGGCACATCCCGCCCTCGGGGACTTCTCGCGTCTGCATCGGTCGATCGCTCCTCGAGAATCGGGCGAATTTTCGATCCGTTGTCATCGTCTTGCGGCGATTGCTCCACGATAGTTAACCTTTCAGCCCACCCATTCGCGCCGGGCAGTAGGGCAAACCTCCTCCGGTTGTGGCGGCCACGGAAGGGTTCAAGCCTCGAACTCGCCATCGGAAACGTGATGGCGGGAACGACCGCCAAGACGCAGATTCCCCCGGAGCTGCAGGGCGAGCCGTGCGACATCTGTGGAGGGCCGACGCTCGAGATTCACTGCAAAGTGATTTGCAGGAACTGCGGGTACATCCGGGACTGCTCCGACCCGTGACCGGGTTCCCCATGAAGCTTTCCGACCTTGCCACGCAGGTCCGCGCCGCGTCGCGGGTGATGATGGAAACGGGCGCACGGGTGGAGTCGCGGCCCTGGGGCGTGTTCATTTCGAGCCCGACGTTCCCGCTGTACGACTTGGGGAACTGCGCGTGGATCGACCGATGGCCTCACGGGTTCACCGTAGACGATCTCATCGAGGAGGTCGCGGAGCGATGCGCGGAGCATCGCATCCCGAAGGAACGGATTTACTTCATGGACTCCCGGCTCGCAGTGCCAGTTCAGGCCGCGCTGGAGGAAGCGGGCTTCTCCGATCGTGCAAGTTACGAGATGGTCCACCTCCGACGGACCCATGTAGAACCGGGCGCGGGCATCACGGTGCGAGAGGCCACACGCCCCGAGGACATTGCCGCCGTGTGGGCTCTGATGGGTGAAGGTCTTGGGGAAGACGGATTCCCCGAGGAGGACGCCCGCCAGATTCTCGCGTTCTCGCCTCCGAAGTACGAGAAGCTGTCCATTCACTTGCTCCTTGCCGACGTTGAGGGGCATCCCGCCGGTTATGCGACGATGTTCTCGCACGGTGATGTCGGATATATTCTCGATCTGTTCACGCGAACGCCCGACCGCCGTCGCGGGGTCGGCTCCGCGCTCGTCCTGCACCTCGTGAGCGCATCGAGGGAAGCAGGCAACCGGATCACCGGGCTCACGACATCGTCGACGAACGAGCCCGCGCAGACGATGTATCGGAAGCTCGGTTTCTTCGTGGCCGGTGAGGAGCGGTACGTGGTCCGCGACGCGGCCCGATGATGTCCCACCCTTAAATCGTGGTGAGCGATGACCGCTGGAAGGGTGAGACGATGGGTGTCCGCAAACTACCACGTCCGTTCGAATTCCATTGGGGAAAGGGGTGGGTCACCGAGGAGGCGTCCGTGACGACGCCACACCACGAGCCCACGATCCAACTCCTCGAGTATGAAACCGGAGAGAAAGCGATCCGGTTTTGCGGCTACAGCCCGCGGGGCCAGATGGGGCGGTATCCGCTGATCCTCGGGGAGGAAGACCTCGGCGCGCTGGCGAAGCAGGTGCGGAAGAGCCCGAAGCTCCACAAGCTCCTGACGAAGCTCGTCGGCTAATCCTCGCCGTGGCGGCCGACGAACCCACCGACGGCCGCAAATACGCCGCCAATTGCGGCGAGCACTGCGCCGGGGCCGAGGATTCCGAGAACGAGGGCGATGAGACCCACGGGGAGCGCGGCCCGCCACGCCTTTGAATCGCCCCGGGACATCGTGTACCCGGAGAAGAGGGCAATGAGTGCGAGGATCGCGACGATCGTGATGCCCCCGAAGAACGCGAGCTCTGATGGCGGCGAAGGATCGAAGAACCGCTCAAGGCCGGCGGGCACCGAGAACGGGCCTGCCTGGGCGCCGATTCCGAGGACCGGGTGTACGTCTTCACCCGATCTGCCCACCCGGTGATCGTCCTCGACCGCGCCGGGCGGTTCCTGGGCTCGTGGGGGGAAGGGACGATCCGCCGGGCGCACGGGCTTTCGGTCACCCC
>CAYOUM010000058.1:0-8013 GCA_964407185.1 uncultured Methanomassiliicoccales archaeon
GATGCGGGCCATCACGTCGTTGCCGGGCGTCGGTGCCAAGCGCGCGGCGAGAATTGTGCGGGCACGACCGTTCGCTTCGTGGTCCGATGTGGCGGCGTGCCTCGACGACACGTCTGTCGCCGACCGGATCGCCTCGTTTGCCGGGCTTGCCGCTTAGCGCTACGCCTCGGCCGTTCGCGGTCGCGTGAAGGATCGGAGGATCCAGAACCTTCCGCCTTGGTCGATAACGGGTGTCCTGCACGTGGTGCATCGGTAGTAAGCCGCCGTGCCGCCTTCGCCGATGAACTCCAGGTCCTGGTGCTGGCACGCATCGCGCCCAATCGTGGCAACCGGTCTGCCATCTGCGGCTGTTGTCGCCATGAACATGTGAATACCCCAGGAGTCGATGGAAATTGCACCGGTGTATGGCGGCCGCCGATGGGCGGGTGATCCTTCATACGATGGCGGGCCAATCCGCGGCCGTGAAAGTTGCCGCTCATCCGCCAGAGTTAGGAGGGCACCGCCGATGCTCGATAATCACGCCTAGGAACCGAACACTTCGTCCGCCTTGCTCGCGAACTTCCGCAGCTTGTCCTCCGTGAGACGCTCGTGCCCGACGATGTAATCCCGCACGTGCTCGTCGTCGTATTCCATGACGTCGATCACTGTCGGAATCCGAATCGCGTCGCCCATCACGGCGACCGTGCGGACGGGGATCTTCGAGAGGATGTTCGTCCACATTCCCTTGTCCGGGACCCCCGCCAACGCGGACTCGACGTCACTCGGCTCCTTGAGAGACATGACGAACCGGTTCGCGAGCTGGCTTCGAACCTCGTCGCTGATCCGGGCGGGCCGCTGGTCAATCAGCGCGAGGATGAGGTTGAACTTCCGCGTCTCCCGCGCAAGGCGGCTGAACGTCGGGGCGAGGTCCGCGACCGCGGGGTCGAGGAACTTGTGGGCCTCCTCGAGGAACAGGATGAGCCGAGGAAACTCCTGGTTCCTCTCCGCGTACAGGTCGAACAGACGGCGGGAGATCACGTTTGCGACGAACAGATATACCGTCTGGTCCGTCCCGAAGTCACCGAAGTCGAGAACCACGGACCGGCCGTCCCTGATCAGCGAGGCGATCTGGTTGAACGCGTCCTTCCCGGTCGGGTTGAGGAACGGAAGCCGGTCAAGACGACCGACGCGGCGCTTCAGCGCCTGCAAGGACATCTCATGGGCCCGCTCCTCGCCGAGGTCCTCGGGGGACATCCGCCGAATCGCCGTAATCAGGTCCGCATCGCCCTTCGCTTTGTCGATCTCGTACAGTGCGTCGATCATCGCCAGGCTGAGGTTCTGAAGCGCGACGATGAGGTCTTCCGGCGTGATCTCCTTCGTGTTCAGGAGGAACGGATGGGCCTCCTTGTTCTTCGGGTCCAGCGAGAAGATCTCGACCTTGTCCGGGAACCAGTACTTCAGGCCGAACGTGTTGTCCGTCTTCGAGTACACGCCGTATTCCGAGTGCATGTCGAACAGCAGGACGCTCCCGGCGTCCCTCGCGAGAACCCCGCAGCAAATCAGCTTGTTCAGGATCGACTTGCCCGTTCCCGTCCGGCCGAAGATCGCGAACGGCTTCTCGACGAGCTTCCCGAAGTCGATGTGGACGTAGAACCGTTCGACGCCGGAGATCGTCCCGACGGGCGCCGACTTCTCCGTGACCTCGTAGATCAGGTCGACGTCCTGTCTCGTCGCGTGGCGGCATTCCGCGAAGTACGGTGGAATCGTCTGCGGCTCGCTGAGTTGGCCCGTCCCCTTGTCGATGAGCTGAATCGGCCGGAGCTTCGCCATGGAGTAGAAGATCGGCCCGGAATAGCTCTCGTCGCTCTCCCCGCGCGGCATCACGACGTCCGCGATCGGGGATCCCGCGAGCTGGGTCGTGACGTCGCTCGCTTCATTGAGGATGTCCTCGACGAGGCAGTAGAAGTCGTA
The DNA here is from genome assembly GCA_964407185.1 of uncultured Methanomassiliicoccales archaeon. Taxonomy (GTDB): domain Archaea; phylum Thermoplasmatota; class Thermoplasmata; order RBG-16-68-12; family RBG-16-68-12; genus EA-19. Next base: position 1,951 of record CAYOUM010000058.1, read on the forward strand.
TCGCGCGCCCTCGACAATCACCGGGTACGCGATGCGGAGCTCCTCAGGCCCCGGAATCTGAAGCTTCGCAACGAGGCCCCCGAGGACACTCGCGGACACGACCTCGCCAATCTTCATCGAAGCCCCCTCGCGATTCGATCAAGGTATTCGTGGAAGGCGCCCGCGCGCCGCCCCTCCATCGCCGTGAGCCCATCGAGCACCTCCCTTATCTCCATTCCCATGCCGACGGCGGTGCGGATCACCATCTCGAGGTACGGCGCCCGCAATTGGCGGACCGTGACGGCCATCCGATGTGCTTCGAGCAAGGGCATCGCGTAGCCGACGGAGAGGAGGGACCGGCAGTACGGTGCGATCTGTCCAAACACGAAGTGCGGGTCGTCCCGGTGCGTGCCCACGTCGATGCGGAACCACTTCGGCGCCTGCCGGTGCAACTTTGCGAAGTAGACGTCCCCGTACAGCAAGCCTCGGTGTGCGGATTCGACCGCGGAGGGCGCCTTCACGTACAGGGGGCCATCCCCTGCGACGGGCTCGCACCGCCGAAGGAACTCCTCGTCCGTGAGCATGTGTCCGAACGTGTGGAGCGTCGAGTCCTTCGAGATTCCCAGAAGGATGTGCCCACGATCCTCGCACACCTTCACGAGGCGCTCCATGAACTCGAACCGCTTCGGAAATTCCTGGAGGGCCCCATCGATCGCGACGACGCACTCCCGCTCGTCGTCCGCGAAGTTGATCGCAAGCTGGCCCTCGGTGAGCCGGCGATACTCGTTCACCATCTCCCGCGGCCGGTGCTCGGCCGGGGTGTTCGCCGTGAACTCGAAGAGGGCCTTGTGGAGTTCGTCCTGCCCCTCGACGTACTCCTCCCATGTAGAGACGCCGATGACACGCTGCTCGAGGCGGTGGCGGCGGCGGTGATACGCAGACCCGTCGAACCCGAACTTCAGGAGGGCCACGGAAACGAGGGCGAGCCACCAGCTCGAGAGGTTCAGGAGGAAGCTGTACGAGCCGTCCACGCCGATCATCTCCCGCGGCGCATCCGCAGGTTCGACGGGGTGGAACTCGGGGACCATCGCCTCCGGGATCGGGCTTTCCGATCGTGCCCGCAGTGCCTTCGCTAGCTCCGTCCGCATCTCGTCCACGAAGGTCATGACACGATCTCGACCCGGGACTCCTGCGCCGGTGTCATGTCCACGCGGATTCGCCCCGGGAATTTCTCCGCGACTTCCGTGAGGTGCGTGATCAAGATGACCTTGTCGAAGAACTCGCCCATCTTGAACAGCTTCGCAACGAACAGGTCGCGGGACGTCTCCGTGTCGAGGGAACCGAGGTCGCCCTCGTCGATGAAGAGGGTCTTCATCCGGCCATATGTCCGGCCCACCTGCGGCATCGACGCGAGTTCCCGCGCGATTGCGAACCGGAGGGCCGCGTTGATCTGCGTCTTCTCCCCGCCGCTAAACTCCCCGACATCGTGCCATTCGCCGTCAACGCCTTCGACGAGAATCTTGATTCCGTGGCCCTTCCCCTCTTCGTAGGTTTCAAGCTTGATCTTCGAGAACCGCCCGTCCGTGAGGTCGCTGAGGTTCTTCGACGCCTCGATCTCGAGCTCCGGAAGGAGCTGGTTCACCGCATACATCACAACGCCCTTCTTGTGGAACACCTGGTCCTTCAGGATTGCGAGGAGCTCCCGCTCCTGGCGGAGCGAATCAAGCTTCGCACTCGCCTGCTCATTCCTCCGGGCATCCTCCTCGAGTTCTCCGAGGGCGCGCCGCCTCTCCTCCAGGGGTGCGGCGGTGCGTGACGCAGCGATTCTCGTACTCCGTCTCCATCACCGCTAGGGCGGAGAACCCGGCTTCGCCCGCCGCGATATCCCTTTCGATCCCCGTCCTCTGCGCGATGAGGTCTTCGAGGACCTTCGTCGCATCTCCCGCCGTCTGAAGCTTCTTTCGCGCAGTGTCCAGTGCGTCCTGCTTTGGCTTCAGCTTCGCGAGTTGATCGCGGACCTCGGCGAGTCGCCGACGTGTTTCGTCCGTGAACCCAACCCTTGCAATTTCGCGATCGCGCGATTCGAGTTCGGCATCGATTTCGGCCACGCGAGCGGCGGACGATTCATCCTCGCTCCGGATCTCCTGTTTCGTCTCCGAAATCTGGCGAGTGATTTCCGTGAGGACGAACGAGTCCTCGTTGATCTTCCCCACGTCTCCCTTCACGCGTTCGAGCTGAATCCCCGCCTTCCTCCTCTCCAGGTCGAGATCCTGAAGGATCTCGGGTCGATTCTGGAGCCAGGCCACCTCTTTCTCGATCCTTGCGAGGCGTTCCGTCAGGGCGCCCTCATCCCTGAGAAGACCGAAGGCCTGGTCCAGGGAGACGTCCGTACGGAGTTGCGCGATCCGCCGCTCAAGTTCGAAGAGCTTCTCGCTGAGTTGCCGGAGCCTCCGTTCGTGCTCCGCCTGGCTTTCCCGCCGGCGCTGATACGCCGATTCGCGATCCTTCAGGACTAGCTGATGGCGTTGCTGCACGTCCCGGAGTCGGTCTCCCTCTTCCTGGAGAGCCCCGAGCTCCCGCGTCTCGTCCTCGAGGATGGAGATTTCCGCCTTCAGTCGCTCGGTCCGTTCCGCCTCCGACGTCACGGCCGCGATTCTGGCGTTGATTTCTTCGAGTCGTTTCTTCGCCTGTGCAAGCGAGGCGTCCGCCTTCACGTATTCTGTGTGGCGTGTCTCCAGTTCGCTGAGATGTTTCGTCGCGGAGTCCATCGTCGCAGAGAGTTCCCGCACGTGCACGGTTCCCGCATCGACCTGCTTCTCTAGGGCGGCAAGTTCCTCCTGCACCGAGGGGAGTCGTGCGAGTCGCTCCACCCGCGTGGCGATCTCACGTTCTTGCGATTCGACTTTCACGCTGAGCTCGTCGTAGCGATCCTTCGTCCGGAGCTGCGCGCGCTCGAACGTCTCGAGTCGGAACAGCTTCTGGAAGATCATCAGTCGGTCCGAGCCTCGCTGGGAGCCGAGCTCCTTCATCTCCTCCTGCCGGACGAATGTCGAGTTGCAGAACCCCGCGTAATCGAGCCCAATGATGTCCCGGATCGCACGCTCCCGTTCCGGGATCGATCCTCCAATCGATTCCCCATTCCGGACGAGCTCGAGGTACGGCTCCCGCTTTGTCGTGAACCCGCGACGGGCCTCGTAGTGGTCCTCGCCCTGCCAAAAGCCCACCCGCACGTGCCCGCCGGGTCGGCAGATCTCATCGATCGTCGCGTTCGCGGGCGGATCCGTCCGCGTCGTCGCTTTGTACAAGGTGAATGTGATCGCGTCGAGGATCGAGCTCTTCCCCGCCCCCGTCTTACCGGTGATGACGGTGAACTTCTCGGGGAACCGAATCGGCGGGTCCGTCTTCGAGAGGTACCGCATGAAACCCTTCATCTCGATCTCCTCGATCACAAAGCCCTCCGCACGCGGCGCTGCCATCGTGATCGGAGCCGTCTCCACGGACGTTTCGATGACGTCGTCCGCCTTCAACCGAGCACCTCTCGGAGGACCTTCTCACCCTCGGAGCGTATTGCGTCTTTGCGCGGATGGCCCGCAAAGGTGCGGTCCAGAAAGTCGCCCAGGAGTTTGAGCGGGTCGAGCGTGTACTCCGTCGGCATCACCGTCTCCCGTACGGTGGGGATCCATCGGGTTTCATAGTGGAAGGCGGGTTCCAGTCGCAGTGCGATCTTTCGCTCGTCGACCTGAGGCCGGAGGGCCTCCGGAATCGTCACGGACAGTCGGACCATGGCACCGTCGACGCGATCCGGCAAGGCGGCCAAGATTGCCGCCGTTGCGTCGTCATCCTCTCGAATTGTGACATCGACCTGGATCATCTCCCTCACGGGCAGCGGGATGAAATCAAGCGACTTCGAGTCGGCATTGAGTGCAACGAACCCCTTTGGGTCGCCCCGCTCACCCCAGTCGATTCGCTCCGGGGCACCCGTGTACACGACCTTGTCCCAGAGCCTTTGGTAAAGGTGGATGTGGCCAAACACCGCGAGGTCGACGCCATCCGGGATCATGTCCCGCGTGAATCCGAACTCGCCCGGGAGGTGTTCGAGATACGTCGTGCTCGCGATTCGCGCGCCTTCCACGTAGAAGTGGCCGAACAGCACGCGAAACCCTACATCGCTCATCTCCGCGGCGTGCTGCTCAATCCACCCCTTCCATATCGTCCGCGCGATGACGTAGGCCTGTTCGATGGAGATCGACTCGTCAACTGCGCCCGAGCTCCGAGCCCGCTCGAGGACTTGCTCTGGATGCAAGTACGGCAGGAGGAGGAATCCGATGCGCCGGTCCCCGAACTCGCGTACGACCGCCTCGGGCTTCCGAAACACGCGAACGTTCCCATAGCCGCGGTAGTCCTCGAGGCTCGTCGACCGTGCGTCCGACCGAGGCTGGTCGTGGTTGCCCGCCAACAACCAGACCTCAATTCCCGCTGCGCCGAGGGGCTCGATGACGTCCCGCCGTACGAGTTCCCGAAAGACGGGCGCGACGTTCGGCCGGTCGAACAAGTCGCCGAGGACGACGAAGAGCTTTGCTTTGTGCTCAATTGCCCACGCGGCCGCGCGCGCGAAATTCTGGTGGAGATCCATCGCGCGCTCCGAGACCCCCGTGTCCGGGTCGACACGGAACCCGAACGGGATTCCCTCGTGGACGTCTCCCACACAGACGATCTCGTGCATCCGCAACCGCGAGAACGCGGGTCGCTAGATATAGGTTCCACGGGAAGGTTGGTGAAAGTATCGGACAAAAGTCGGATTCTCAACGACTCCCCGCGAATCTTTATTCACGCCACGCCGCATCGGGCGGCAATGCCCGATGTCCTACGCCTGGGCCAAGGGGAGCAAGAACGGGCCCGGGTCGTGGTCGTCGGGTGCGGGGGCGCGGGCTGTAACGTCCTCACGCAGGTGCCCTCGGATTTCGGTTTCACCCGTGTCGCAATGAACGACGAGCTCCATCGGTCCATGGCGGGAATCCCGTCGCGGGTGATTCTCCCACGTGATGGGCTCGCCGGCCTCGCGGCCATGGATGAGGCGGCCGTGAAGCAACTCGCGATGCCGGCTGAGAAGTCGATTGCGGGCGCGATCTTGAATCATGACTTCGTCGTCCTGCTCGCCGGCCTCGGCGGTGAGTTCGGTGGGGCCGCTGCCGCACTCGTTGGGCGCGTCGCCCGAATCCTCGGCGCTACCTCGCTTGCTTTCATCGCGCTTCCGTTCTCCGCCGAGGGGCTCTTCCGACGCAGGGCCGCGGAGGAGAGCCTGAGTCTCCTGGTGAAGAAGGTCGACGGCGTGGTCGCCTTCTCGAACGACGAGCTCCTAAGGCTCGCTCCGCAACTTCCGCTCCTCCGGGCCTTTCAAGTCCTCGGATCGATCATGGTGCGCCCCCTCATGGACCTCGCTCGTGCGGCTACACGTACGGATGCAGCGACGATCCGTGAGATGTTTCGCTCCGCATCGCGGTGGCGGTTCGGCGCGGGAGAGGGGGTGGGCAAGCATCGTGCATTCGCCGCCGTAGAGGAGGCGTTTACATCGCCATGGTTCCCGGGCCGACCGGAGGTCGTGGAGCGCCTCGTCGCGGTTGCTGCGGCGGCGGACTTCGCGGAGTCGGCCGCGGAGGAGATAACCCATGAACTCCGGCTCACGGCGGGACGGGCCACTCTCCTCCTTGGAGGCTATGTAGACGCGACGCTTGGTGAGAGGCTCCGGCTGACCGTCCTTGCGGGCTGGTAGTCGTTGTCTCTGCCCAGAGGTCGCGCGAACAACGAGAATTTCCTACGACGATGGTAATTATTGGTCGGTACAGCAGGCTCTTATCCCGTGGGCGCCGTGTCGGTTGCGTGGCCTCGCTCGGGGACCTGGAAGTCGTCGTGCTCCGCGCGGTGAGCCGGCTCGGCGAAGCGTTACCGGGAGACGTGCACCGCGAGGTCGCCCGGCAGCGGCCCGTCGCGTACACAACGGTGACGAACACGATATATCGGCTCACCGAGAAAGGGCTGCTCCGAACACGATCGGTCAGCAAGAAGCGCGTCTACTATAGCGTGGAC
>CAYOUM010000059.1:0-7883 GCA_964407185.1 uncultured Methanomassiliicoccales archaeon
CTGACGCGGCAGCCCACGGAGGGTCGGTCCCGCCAGGGTGGACTCCGATTCGGAGAGATGGAGCGGGACTGCCTGATCGGCCACGGGGCCGCGATGGTGATCAAGGACCGCCTCCTCGATGAATCCGATGGAACGATTCAGTACGTGTGCGGCAACACGGAGTGTGGTCACTTCGCAATCAAGGACCGAAAGGGCATGCTCCGTTGCCCGGTCTGCGATAACAACTCGAAGATCTATCCGGTCCAGACCTCGTACGCGTTCAAGCTCCTCCTTGACGAAATGCTGTCGCTGGGGGTGGCGATGCGACTGCAGCTGGAGGACCTGAAATGATGGCGTCACGCGGCGTCACGAAACGGATTCGAGCGATCCGATTCGCCCTCCTCAGCCCGGACGAGATTCGACGGATGTCGGCGACGAAGATCATCACGGCGGACACGTACGACGACGATGGCTTCCCGATCGACATGGGCCTCATGGACTCCCATCTCGGCGTCATCGAACCAGGGCTGCGGTGCAAGACCTGCGGCGGGAAGGTCGACGACTGCCCGGGCCACTTCGGGCACATCGACCTCGCAATGCCCGTCATCCACGTCGGGCACGTGAAGGAGATCAAGAAGCTCCTCCAGGCGACGTGCCGGCGCTGCGGACGCCTCCTCCTCACGAAGCAGCAAGCAGAGGAATTCCGCCAAGAGATGGAGCAGATGGAGGAACTCGGCGGCGAGGCGGACATCCAGATTGTGACGAAAGAGACCGCCCGGGAGGCGACGAAGAAGCAGAAATGCCCACACTGCGGCGAGGAGCAGCAAAAGATCACTCTCGACAAGCCGACGACCTTCCGGGAGAACGGCCACAAGCTCACCCCCAAGGAAGTTCGAGAGCGGCTCGAGCGGATCCCGAACGAAGACCTTCGTGTCCTCGGGATCAACCCGGACGTCGCGCGACCGGAGTGGATGATCCTCACGGCCTTGCTCGTGCCGCCCGTGACGGTTCGCCCGTCAATCACCCTCGAGAGCGGGGACCGGTCCGAGGACGACCTCACGCACAAACTTGTGGACGTCCTTCGCATCAACCAGCGCCTCCGCGAGAACCGCGATGCGGGTGCGCCGCAATTGATTGTTGAGGACCTGTGGGAACTGCTCCAGTATCACATCACGACGTACTTCGACAACCAGACGAGCGGCATCCCGCCTGCGCGGCACAGGTCCGGCCGGCCCCTCAAGACGCTGGTCCAGCGGCTGAAAGGGAAGGAAGGCCGCTTCCGATCGAACCTGAGCGGCAAGCGTGTGAACTTCAGCGCGAGAACGGTCATTTCACCGGATCCCGTGTTGTCGATCAATGAGGTCGGCGTGCCCGTCGAGGCCGCCCGCGAGCTCACCGTGCCGATTCACGTCCAGACCTACAACGTCGACATCGTCAAGGAGTGGGTGAAGAGGGGGCCGATCCCGTCCACGCCGCCCGGCGAGTTCTTTGTTCCCGGCGTAAACTACGTGATCCGATCTGACGGACGGCGGATCCGAGTCACGGACAAGAACGCGGAAGCGGTGGCCGAGACCGTCGAGGTCGGGTACATTGTCGAGCGGCAGCTCGTCGACAGCGACATCGTCCTGTTCAACCGACAGCCGTCGCTCCACCGAATGTCGATGATGGCGCACGAGGTTCGAGTGATGCCGCACAAGACGTTCCGGTTCAACCTCGCCGTCTGTCCGCCGTACAACGCCGATTTTGACGGCGACGAGATGAACCTGCACGTGCTGCAGAGCGAGGAAGCGCGGGCAGAGGCCCGCGTTCTGATGCGGGTCCAGGAGCACATCCTGAGCCCGCGGTTCGGAGGCCCCGTGATCGGCGGGATCCACGACCACATCACCGGGGCGTTCCTTCTCACATACAAGGAGTCGAAGTTCACGAAGGAGGAGGCGACGAACATCCTGAGCAAGATCGGGATCACGGAACTCCTCCCTCCCGCCATCAAGAAAGGCGGGCAGGAGTACTGGACCGGGAAGCAGATCTTCTCAATGATCCTGCCGAAGGACCTGAACCTGACGTTCAAGTCGTCGATCGCACCGAAGGGCCAGATCGGACTGAAGGAGCTGCGGGAAGAGGACGCCCTCGTCGTGATCAAGAATGGCGAACTTACGGCCGGCACAATCGACGAGAACGCTGTCGGCGCATTCAAGGGCAAAATTCTGGACAAGGTCGCACGAGACTATGGTCCTGATGCGGCCCGGGAGTTCATCAACAAAGCGACGAAGCTGGCGATCGGGGCGATCATGGTCCGCGGGTTCACCACGGGCATTGATGACGAGGATATCCCCGAGGAGGCGAAGAAGCAGATTGCGGAGATCCTCAAGAAGGCGATCTCGGACGTCGAGGCGCTCGTCGAGGCCTACAAGCGAGGGGAACTTGAGCAAATGCCAGGCCGCTCGATCGAAGAAACGCTCGAGGTCGAGGCGATGAAGGCCCTCGGCCGCGCCCGAGACCAGGCGGGGCAGATCGCATCGAAGCACCTCGGGATGGAGAACTCCGCGGTCATCATGGCCCGCTCCGGCGCGCGCGGGTCGATGCTGAACCTGTCCCAGATGGCGGGTTGCATCGGCCAGCAGGCGGTACGGGGCGAGCGGCTCCAGCGCGGATACTGGAACCGGACACTCCCGCACTTCCGGAAGGGCGATCTCGGGGCGGAGGCGAAGGGGTTTGTCAAGTCCTCGTACAAGTCCGGACTCCACCCGACGGAATACTTCTTCCACGCGATGGGCGGGCGGGAAGGCCTCGTTGACACCGCGGTCCGGACCTCGCGGTCTGGATATATGCAACGCCGCTTGATCAACGCACTCGAGGACCTAAAGGTCAAGGAAGACGGAACCGTCCGCAACACTGCGGATACAATCATTCAGTTCCAGTTTGGCGAGGACGGTGTCGATCCCTCCCGGTCAATCCAGGGCCACGCCGTCGACATCGATGACATCCTCCAAGAGGTGCTCGGAGAGGAGCCGTCGTGGCAGGAACGCCTGCGAGAACAGGAGATGGCGTCCTACGGCCTTACGGAGAAGGACATGTACGTCGAGGTGACCGAGGAAGAGGTCGAAATCGAAGAGGAAGAACCGGCCCCGGAGGAATGAGAATGGCGCGCTCGGCGACGATTGAGGCGCTCCGGAAGCGGGGCGTCGCGAAGAAGACGGCGGAGATTCTCTCGGACGCGGGCTTCACCCTGGAGAGCCTCGCGAAGGCGAAACCCGATCGGCTCAAAAAGTTCATTCCCGATAAGGACGCGGCCCGGGTCCTCCAGAAGGTTGGCGCCGTCCCCGTCGAAAGGCCGGTGCCGAAGGCCAAGAGGCCCACAAAGCCGAAGGCGGGGAAGGGCACCGCCAAGGAGGGCGCAGAGGAGACCGAGGCTCCGCCCAAGATCCCACGGAAGGCGCCTGACCTGACCAAGGGGGAGGCGGAAATCTACGAGCACATCGAGGGAATGGGCCGATGGCTCCCGCGGTTGATCGTCGCCAAGCTTGCGGAGAAAACGCACGGAATCAAAGTTACCCGCAAGAAGATGCTCGACTTGCTGGGGAAAGTGTGCGACCGCTACGAAGCGCATCGGATAGATCCGAATGAATCTGCGGGAATCGTTTCTGCACAGTCGATTGGGGAGCCGGGCACCCAGATGACGATGCGGACGTTCCACTATGCAGGCGTCGCGGAGATGAACGTCACATTGGGTTTGCCACGCCTCATCGAAATCGTCGACGCGCGACGGGTGCCCTCGACGCCGATCATGGAAATCCACATCAGGGAGGGCTCGAAGGACCTCGAGAAGATGCGGAAGATCGCGCAGGAAATTGAGATGACGAACCTCGATGACATTGCGGATATCGAGACCGACCTCGTGAACATGCAGGTCCTCATCTACCCGGATGAGCAGCGCATGAAATCACGTGGCGTCACGTACGGTGAGATCGAGGAGAAACTGAGGAAGATCGCGACTCCAAAAGAGTTCCGCCGGCCCGCAGGCGGCGGCTCGAAAACCGTGAGAGGGTTCTTCGTGGCGGCGGGAGAACCGTCGTTCAAGAGGCTTCAGAAAGTCCTCGAGACCGTGAGGTCGAACCGGATCAAGGGAATCGAAGGAATTCGTCGGGCGATCATCCGACGGCGTGGAGATCGGTACGTCATCTACACAGAAGGGTCGAACCTCGCGAAGGTGCTCGAGTTGCCCTACGCAGATCCGACGCAGACGACGACGAACTCAATCCAGGAAATTTACGACGTCCTCGGGATCGAGGCGGCGCGCAACTCGATCATCAAGGAGGCATACGACACCCTGCAGGAGCAGGGTCTCACGGTGGACATCCGCCACATCATGCTCGTTTCGGACATGATGACGAACGACGGGGATGTGAAGGCGATTGGCCGCCACGGCATCTCGGGCCGGAAATCAAGCGTTCTCGCCCGCGCAGCCTTCGAAATCACCGCCCACCATCTTCTTCACGCCGCGATCACGGGCGAAGTCGACTACCTCGATGGCGTCGCGGAGAACGTGATCGTGGGTCAGCCCGTAACGCTTGGCACCGGCGCAGTGAACCTCATTTACAAGCCTCCTGGCACGAAGGCCGCCACGCTCAAGCAGCCCGCGGTGCCGTCATGATCGACGAGGGTCGCGTCGTCAAGCTTGCTGTTGACACAGGGAGCGTCGTTCTCGGCGTGAGGCAGGCCAAGAAGGCGGTGTCGCGGAAGCTCGCACGTCTCGTCGTCGTGGCGTCGAATTGCCCCGATACGGAAATCTCGAAGACGACGGCGGTGAAGGTTCACGTCTTCCCTGGGAGCAACGTGGAACTCGGAGCAGCGTGCGGCAAGCCCTACGCCGTCTCTGCCCTCGCTGTGATCGACCCGGGGGAGTCGAACATCCTGGCGCTATAGGGAGAGGATGGCGGAAGTCACGTTCACGGAGGATACGCTCCGTTACGCCTCCCTCTTCCAGGACGTCACCCGGACAACCGTGATGGACTGTCTCGACACGGCGGACCGGATGGTCTTTGTGGTGCGTCCGGGCCAAATCGGCCGTGCGATCGGAAAGAAGGGTGAGAACGTCGCAAAGCTGCGCCGACTGATGAGCCGTGACATCCTCGTCGTCGAGTTCTCCGAGGTCCCGGAGACATTTATCGCGAACGTCTTCCGGAACTACGATGTGAAAAAGGTCGAAATCGAACAGCGCGGCGATATGAAACACGCGACGGTGACCGTGAACGCGACCCTCAAAGGGAAGGCGATCGGTCGCGGCGGGAGGAATCTTCGCATCGCTCGGGACCTCATCTCCCGCCACTTCCCAATCGAGAGCGTGAGCGTCGCCTGACGCTTCGGGCACTCCCGCGAAACCTTTAACGCCGTGCCGGCACATCGCAGGACTCGTCGATTGGCCGACGGAGCCGATTGTGCGCACTTGGCCCCCGTGCGCTCGCACCAGTTCCCCCAGGGAGGACTAGCGATTCCCCCTCAGAATATCTTCCAGGGATGGGAGCTTGTCCACTTCGCGAGCAAGGCGAAACGGTACGGATTCCTCGACAATGATGGACGACTCGCCCTCTACGAGGCTGGACGGCTTGCCATGCGGGACGAGCCCCTTGACCCCGCGCTCCGCGCTCGCGTCCGGTTAGCGTTGTCGACGTTAGTGGAGGCGGAGCTCGGAGAGGCGGATTGCGACCGTGTGAACTGCGACGCGTGTGGGCGCCTCGCCGTCCTGAACCCCGCGTCGATTCCCACCGCCGACATTCCTGCGAGAACGTCCCCGATGGAATTGGAGGAGGGGCAGACAGCTTCGAGCCCGGAGACAATTCTCGCGTTCTCGTATGCCCCGGAACGCATCCCGGACCTGCGATTCTCACCACGAAATGCGGAGGTCTTGACGAAGGTCGCACAAGGCGTGACCGAGGACGCCCAGGCCTGGGTTCTCCACTATCAGGCGCGCGTCCTCAGCCTCCAATCCGGCTTCGATAGGCTCTTGTGCCCACCGCTCCTCCGCGGCGTCCAGCACTACGACTACCAAGAGAAGACCGCCCTCAAGGTCCTCCAGCAGATGCGGGGACGCGCAATCCTCGCGGACGAGGTCGGGCTGGGAAAGACGATCGAGGCCGGAATCGTTCTGAAGGAATTGCTCGTACGCGGCCTCGCGAGAAAAGTCCTCATCCTGACGCCGGCATCGCTTGTCACTCAGTGGCGGGAGGAGATGTCGCAGAAGTTTGGGATCGAGTTCGAGATCATGGACGAGTTCGAGGATTGGGCCCGCCACGACCTTGTCATCTCCTCAATCGACACGGCGAAGCGAGAGGTCAACCGGGAGGAAATTCAGAGGCTCCCGTACGATGTCGTCATCGTTGACGAAGCCCACAAACTCAAGAATCGATACACGAAGAACTGGAGACTTGTCGCCTCGATTCGCAAGAAGTACATGCTCCTCCTGACCGCCACGCCCGTCCAAAACGACCTGGAAGAGCTCTTCAACCTTGTCACGCTCCTTCGACCGGGTCAGCTCAGTTCCCCGCGTGGCTTCCGGAACCGCTTCGTCCACCGAGGCGACATACGGACGCCTGCGAACACGACGGAGCTCAAACGCCTGCTGCGGGAGGTGATGATCCGGAACCGACGGAGCAGTGTGATCGAGCTCCCGCCCCGCCGCGTCTTCCCCGTGGAAGTCACCCTGTCCAGCCCAGAGCGACAAGTCTACGAAGATGTCTCGGACTTTGTGCGGGCCCGCTATCCCGCATATACGGAGTCTTCGAGGAGCCCGAACAGGCTGGCGCTCCTCGTGCTCCAGAAGGAGATTGGGAGCAGCACGTTTGCCGCCGCAGAAACGCTCCGGAGGATGAAGGACAGCGGGAACTTCTCGTTTGAGGACCGCCTTGCCCTCCATGATTTGCATGCGTGCGTCGCGGCGATTCAGGAAAACGTAAAGGCCCAGAGGCTGCGAGAGCTGCTGACCCGCATCGATGACAAGGTGATTGTGTTCACCCAATACCTCCGGACCCTCGGCTATCTACGACACCGGCTTGAGGCCGATGGCCATGCGGTTTCCATCTATCACGGCGGGCTTCCTCCGTGGGAGAAGGAGGGAAGCGTTCGCTCGTTTCGCGGAGGGAATCGAATCTTCCTCAGCACGGAAGCTGGCGGCGAGGGTCGCAATCTCCAGTTCTGCGACACCATGGTGAACTACGACCTTCCCTGGAATCCGCTGAAAGTCGAGCAGCGAATCGGTCGCATCCACCGCCTCGGACAGACACACGAGGTAACCATCGTGAACCTCTGGGCGAAGGACACGATCGGGGAGTATGTCGTCGAGGCGCGTCGCGTCGGCCTCGACTTCCTGGCGATCACCGACCACAACACCACCTCGCACTTCGAGGAGATCGCCACGCAGCCGCTGCGCGACGGCCTGCTGCTGATCCCGGGCGAGGAGGTCACCACCTTCTGGGGCCACGCTAACGTCTGGGGCGCCGGCTGCTGGGTCGACTTCCGCGCGACGGACGGCGCGGGCATGGAGCGCATCATCCAGTTCGTCGAAGGGCGCGGCGGCCTCTTCTCGGTCAACCACCCGAAGGCCAGCGCCGGCTATCCGTGGGAGTTCGACGTGCACGGCTATCGCATCGTCGAGGCGTGGCAGGGCGCCTGGCGCTGGCACAACCACGAGTCGATCGACTTCTGGGAGCGCCGCCTGCGCGCGGGCGACCGCGTCGTCGCCGTCGGCGGCAGCGACTGCCACTCGATCCCGCCCGCGGTCTTCATCCACCCCTGGACGCTGGGCAACCCCTGCACCTGGGTCTACGCGCAGGAGCCGCTGAGCGAGGGGAGCATCCTCGACGCGGTGCGCGCCGGCCACGTCTTCATCTCCGAGGACCCGACCGGCCCGT
>CAYOUM010000060.1:0-7705 GCA_964407185.1 uncultured Methanomassiliicoccales archaeon
CCCCGAGAGGATCACGAAGGTCTGGAAATCCGGGGCGCTCGTGAAGGGGGCGGAGCGCTGAGCCGGCGAACGTCTTTATTCGCGAAGGCCATCGCCGCGCCCGTGTTTCGCCGCGTCCTCATCGCGAACCGCGGGGAAGTCGCGATTCGCGTGGCCCGCACGTGTGGGGCGATCGGCATCGAGCCCGTCGGCGTCTACTCCGAGGCGGATGTGCACTCCCTCCACCGGCGGTTCATGGACGAGGACGTGTGTCTCGGTCCCCCTCCGCCCGCGCAGAGTTACCTGGACCTCGACAAGATTGTGAAGGCCGCGAAGACTCTGGACTGCGAGGCGATCCACCCGGGGTACGGATTTCTCGCGGAGAACCCGGAGCTGCCCCGGAGGTGCGAGGAGGAGGGGCTTGCATTTGTGGGCCCGCCCGCGAAGGCGATGGCCCTGTCCGGCGACAAAATCGCTGCACGAAAGGCGATGGCGAGCGCGGGCGTGTCCGTGACGACGGGCGTTGACCGCGTCTTGCGGACGGTCGACGAAGCGCGCAAAATCGCGGACGCGCTCGGATATCCTGTGCTCTTCAAGGCGACAGGTGGGGGCGGTGGCATCGGGATGTCCCGCGTGGATGGCCCCGCGGAACTTCCCTCCGCCTTCGACACGGCGCGGTCCGTCGCACTGGCGAACTTCGGGAAAGACGATCTCTACCTCGAGAAATACGTCACCCGCACGCGCCACATTGAGATTCAGGTCCTCGTGGACGAAAATGGTCATGGAGTTCATCTCGGCGAGAGGGAGTGCTCCGTTCAGCGCCGTCATCAGAAGCTGATTGAGGAGGCGCCCTCCCCTGTGATCACGACCGAGAGGCGAGAGGAAATGGGTACGATCGCGGTGCGGGCTCTCGAGGCGATTGGCTACCGAAACGCGGGGACGGTGGAGTTCCTCTACGCCGACGGTCGGTTCACCTTCAACGAGGTGAATGCCCGCCTCCAGGTGGAACATCCCGTCACGGAGATGATCACAGGCATCGACCTCGTCGCGATGCAGTTACACATCGCCGCGGGAAACGAATTGCCCCTCGAGCAGGAGGACGTCGTGGTCCGCGGCCACGCAATGGAGTGTCGAGTCAACGCAGAGGACCCGCGCGCGAAGTTCGCTCCGGGGCCCGGGCGAGTCACCGAGTACCGGGAGCCCCGCGGGCGAGGGATTCGAGTGGACAGCGGCGTCGCCGCAGGGTCGGAGGTGAGCGAACACTACGACCCGCTCATCGCGAAGCTCATCGTTCATTCGGACGCCCGGGGACAGACGATGGCCACGATGGAGCGAAGCTTGCGGCAGTACCGAATCGTCGGCATTCCAACGACGATCCCGTTCCATCGCGCGATGCTTCGAGACCCACAGTTCCGGAAGGGCGAGTTGTGGACGACGATGGCGACGGACCTTGCGGTTCTAGATCGCTTGGCGGGATCGCGGCCGGGAGCCGACCATGTCGCCGCCCTCGCCCTCGCGCTCTCCTCGAAACCTCAGATTGTGGAGTTGCTCGCGGACCGCAGGACGTTGCGGCGGCGTGGCGTCACTCGCTGGGCGACGGAGGGACGGGCGGAACTCCATGGAGGGCACGATGCGATTTCGGCTCGTCGTCAACGGTGAGCCACACGAGGTCGAAGCCTCGGCCGCCCGCGTGACCGTCGATGGTCGTCCGATTCAGGGGTCGGCATCCTCGGACGGCGCGGGAAACACGGTGCGCATGGGCCGAAAGCGGTTCCGCGTCCTCCTCACGCGATGGGGCGCGATCGTGGACGACGTACCGTACCGGATCGAGATCCGCGACGTCGATCTGGGGCAGGTTCCGCGGGCCACCGCGGGACAGGGTCCCGTATCCACGGGTCGCATCGAGGTCCGACCGCCGATGCCCGGCCGGGTCGTTCGTGTCGCGGTCGCGGAGGGCCAGCGGGTTCCCCGCCACGGCTCGCTCGTCGTCCTGGAAGCGATGAAGATGCAGAACGAGATTCCCGCGCCCGCCGCGGGTACCGTCCGCGAGGTCCGCGTCCGCGAAGGTCAGAATGTCCTCGCATCCGATGTGCTCGTCGTCCTTGAACCCGGATGAATCAGTCGAGGATGTGGGCCGGCTTCGCCCGCTTCGCGCGGAGGTACCCGCGGTTCGCGGGGTTTGGTCTCACGAGGAGCGGGAGCCGCCGGGTGACCCGGATTCCCTGCCGCTGGAGGTCCGTGATTTTCCGAGGGTTGTTCGTCATCAGCCGGACGCTCTTGACGCCCAGAAAACGCAGGACCGACGCGGCGAATCGGTAGTCCCGCGCGTCCGCGGGGAATCCGAGGGCCTCGTTCGCCTCGACCGTGTCGAGGCCACGGTCCTGGAGATGATACGCGGCGACCTTGTTCGCGATCCCGATCCCCCGCCCCTCCTGCGAGAGGTACAGCAAGATCCCACGGCGCGCACGGCCGATCTTCCGGAGGGCGGCATCGAGCTGTTCCCCGCAATCGCACCGACGAGAGCCGAACACGTCACCGGTCAGGCATCCGGAATGCATCCGGACGAGCACATCGTGGCCCCCAGCAACGCGCCCCCTCACGAGCGCGACATGAGTATCGTGGTCGGGCCCTCCGAAGCTGAGAATCTGGAAGCCCCCGTATCGCGTCGGGAGCTTCGCACGGCTCACGAGGACGATGTCATCGTCGCTGCGCGGATCGCGGGCCATCGCGCGGTTCCGATGGGGGCGAGTCTATTTGAAGGTTCGGCGCCGTTGGATGCACGAGGTTCTTTGTAGGCCCCTGCCATCGCCCGAATCCGTTGGACCCGCTGATCTACACCGTTGACGGCGGCCGCGTCGGCGGCCGTCCCGCGCCGGGCCGAGCCGCGTGGGACCTCAGGGCAATCCGCCGGGCGGGATTCGCGACAATCGTCTCGTTCGAGTGCGAGCGAATCGATGGCGACGAAATCCGTGCGGCGGGGATCGAGCACATCCGCATCTGCGTGGAGGACTTCACCGCACCGACCCAAGAACAGCTTCGGCGGTTCAATGAGATCGTGGACGAGCGACTCGGGAGGGGCGGGAGGGTTCTCGCACACTGTTGGGCCGGCCGTGGCCGGACCGGGACATTCCTGAGTTCCCGCCTGATTTGGACCGGGACGCCCGCACAGGAAGCGATCGCGGCGGTGCGGGCGAAGATCTTCACGACGCAGGGGACGCTCGCGGGTGCAATTGAGCCCGAACAGGAATACGCTCTGTATCTTTTTGAGAAGTCTCTCAAACCACGCGTCAACGGGCCTTGACGAGCTCGTCGCCCCGCCACGTGAACTTCTTCTGCGTCCGCTTCTTGTGCACGTTCTTCTGAAGGAGATAGCCGACGAGGAGCGGCATGCCAATCGTCGCCTCGACGAGCGACTGCGCCATCTTCGCATCCTTGTGGAACTTCCCCCAGGACTGGCTCTCCTCGAAAGTGCACCCGCTCAGGCCGCCCCATTGCGGAACGTCCATCGTGATCTGGACCGCGTACATGTGCGGGTTCTCCCCATGACCGAGCACCTCCTGGATCACCTCGACCTGAGAAATGTAATTCTTCGGCGTGCCGCCGCCGACGTAGAACACGCCGGAGCGAGGGGACTTCACCTTAATCTCCGTGATCTCGTAGTTGTCCTTGATTGCGTCGATACGGACCATCGGCTTTCGTGCCTTCTTCCGATCCCGATGGTGCTTCGTGAGCGCGATTCCGATGGAGGAGTCGTTCAACGCGGGGACGAAGTACGGCACGCCGCGCCGATAGCATGCGCCGACGAGGGAGTTCGGGTCCTTCGCCGCCCGCTCGCCAAGGAGCACGAGGAACTCCCGGGACGAGTAGGCGCGCGGCTCGAGGGCGTCCGCCATCGCGGCGATTTCATCGTCGCATTCCCGAAACAGCGATTCGTCCGCGAGCGTGTCGTACACGCGATCGAGCATATGCTCCCGCAGGAGGATGTCGTCCGCATCCGGGGAAGTCATGTAGTGACGGTATCCGTGGGCCTCGTAGAAATCGTGGTATGCGATCGCGCCCGTCGTGACGACGACGTCGACGAGCCCGAATTCGACGAGATCCCGGAGGACCTTCCGGAGGCCGCCGGGGATGAGCGCGCCCGCGCCGCCGAAGAAGATCGTGCACTCGGGGTCAAGCATCGCCCGCTCGAGGATGTGTGCACACTGTCCAAGGGACCGGGCCTGGAACGAGATTCGTTCATAGCCGTCCAGCAGGTCCGCGATGTTCCGGACCTTTTCGAGGTCGATGTGCTCGATCGGGACCTGCGTGAGGTCTGCCTTCGTCGGTTTCCGCGCCGCCGTGTGCGGCATCTTGTGCGCCATGGCGAGTCCCGTCGAGGGAACCCCGTGGCGATGTTAAACCTATCCGCGAGGCCACGACGACCAGTGAAGCGAGGCGTCATTCGTGCTTCTTCGGGCGGGAACAGATCGCGTACTCATCGCCGTCCCAGAACACGTCGAGGTCCGGGTGTTGCCGCTGGATCTCTTGGATCTTCTGCATGATGTCCTTGAGGGTGACGGACTCGTCGTTCGGGTCGACGCGGTAATGGACCTTCTTCTCCGCGGTCGCCATCGTCCGTCCCTCCGGCCCCCCGAAAACACGCGGTTACTATTTTCGTCGTCGAATCTTTCCGACCGTATAAATACGTTTGGAGTTCACGCGGGTCGGAATTCTCACGACGAACTCAGGTCGACGCCCTTATATAGAGACACCCGGCATAATCGCGGCAGACATCGATCGGAACGTCCTCTTCTCGATGAGGTGGACCCCCGTTGGCGACGAAGACGAAGGAGGCAGAGGTGGCCCCTTCCCACGCATGCGGCGTGTGCGGCGGCCCCCTCGGTCCCCAGGGGAATTGCACCGTCTGCGGGACGAAGCACAGCATTCGCGGCGGCGTCCCGGTCCCAGGATCAGCGAATTCGAAGAGCGAGACTGACCCGGGGCTCTCAAAGTGGCTCTCCGGCGAGGGCGGTGACCTGAGCCTAAAGGCTTGGCTCGGGGAATCTCCAGGGACCGCGACCGCCCCCTCGTCCGACCCCACGACGGAGGCCCTCCGGAAGTGGCTCTCCGGTGAGGAGCGCGCGTTCGATGCATGGCTCGGTGAGGCACCCGCGCCGTCCCGGAGTGAAGCCGCAGTCGTCACCGCAACGATTCGAGGGCCCGCGGACGACGCGCAGTCCCGCATCAATGCAGGAGAGGTGGAGCTTCGGGAAAGGGAACTCGAGATCGAAGGCCTCCGCGCGGAGCTTGAGGCGATCCGAGGCATCATGCGGGACGAGCTGTCGACGATCAAGTCCGGCCGATTCGACCCGTTGAAATACATCGAAGAGACCGCTGCCCTGAACAAGCACCTCCAGACCGAGATCGCGAAGCGCAAGGAACTCGAAGAGGAGATCGAGCACATCAAGAAGGGCTCGATCGCGGTGATCAAGTACGTCAAGGCGCAACAGCTGAAGTCCGGGGCCGCGCCAAACCTGAAGAAGAGGATCGCAGACGAGGAAGCAAAGCGCCACCAGGTCGAGGTCCAGCTCCAGAAGGCGCAAGACGTCGTCTCGGCTCTGAAGGCCCAGATCGAGAAGAATCTCGTGGGTCAGGCCCCCGAGTTCCGGGTCCTCAAGCAAAAGGAGCTCATCCTAGCGGAGAAAGAGGCCGAGCTGCGGTCGAAGGAAGCCGACCTCCGCGCGCTCCAGGAGGCGGCCAACGCAGGCACGGTCGCTGCCTCCGGGCAGAGTGCGGGAGAGGATCTTCGCAACCGATTCGAGGAAAGCCTCCGCGAAAAGGAGCGGGAGTTCCTGAAGAAGGAAGAGGAACTGCGCCGGCGCGCCATCGCCCTCGAGGAAGAGGTGAGCAAGTACAAGATTGAGGACAAGCTCCGCGCAGAGGCGGCCGCGCTCAAGGGGAAGTCCAAAGTCGAGGTCGAGACGATCCTTGCGAAAAAGGAGAACGCGCTCCAAGCGAAGGAGAAGTCCATCCTGTTGCGGGAGCAGGAGATCCAGAGGCTCAAGGACGAGCTCGCGATGCGTGAGGAGGAGTTCCGCCGGGTCAAGGAACCGATGGCCTACAAGGAGGAGGAGGTCATGCGGCGGGAAGAGGACCTCCTCTACCGCGAGCGCTTGTTGCAGGCAGAGAGGCAGAAGCTCGATCAGGCGAAGGCGCTCGGTGGTGGCGTCGCGGAGGTCGAGCTCAAGGAACGGCTCGAACAGCTGAAGGCGGAGATCGCCCACAAGGAAGAGGAAGTCCGCTCGAAGGAGAAGTATCTCAAGGCGAAGATGGCGGAGCTCCGGCTCCGGGAACAAGGCCTTGTGGAAGAGGAAATCGGAGCGCGCGAAGAGGAGCGGCTCCTGGAGGTGAAACAGGAGAAGGTGAAGACCGGCACGCCGCGCCTCGACGACCTCCTCCTCGGCGGAGTCCCCTTCGGCTCAAACGTCACGATCTACGGTCCGGCGCACGTCGGGAAGGAGGTGATCGTGAACGCCTTCATGGCGGAGGGCCTGAGGAAGGGCATCCCGATCCTCTGGGTCCTCACGGACAAGATGGCGAGCGATATCCGCGAGGAGATGACGTTCGTCCTTCCGAGTTATGAGGAGTACGAAAAGCTCGGCCTCATCAAGTATGTCGACGCGTACAGCAAGTCGATGGGCGCCGACACCGTGGACCCTTACACGACGTACGTCAACGACCTCACGGACGTTGCTTCGATTTCCAAGGTCGCGGACCAGTTGTCGACGGACCTCAAGAAGAAGCACGGATACTATCGGCTCGCGTTCCGGTCCGTGTCGACCTTGATCGCGTACCTCGACCCGACGACGACCTTCAAGTTCCTCCAACCGTTCGTCGGCAGGCGGAAGCGCGACAAGTCCGTCGCGATGTACGTCATCGAGAAGGGGATGCACGAAGAGAAGGAGATCGAGATGCTGTCCTCGATGATGGATGGGACGATCGAGTTCAAGGTCGAGCAGCTCCGTTCGTTCCTCTCGATTCGCGGCGTCTGCGATGTCCAGTCTCGGGCGTGGATCAAGTACACGCACAGCCGAGGCTCCGTGAGCATCGGGTCCTTCTCGCTGGAACTCATCAAGTAGACCCGCCGAGAGAGCGGCGCGGACGGTGACGTGTCTACGCCACTTCTACCCCGCTGTGTTTTGGCGGCGGCTGTGGCGTGCCGATTGTGACCTGAGGAATGGGAATCGGTGGCGGCAACTGGAGGTCCCGCGCGAGAAGAACCGTCTCTGGCACGCAGATGCTCATGATTGCCGTGTGGATCTCGCTCGCGACCTCGTTCGGCATCTGGTTCGTTGCGGTCCACTGCCGGGCAACCTCGCGTCCCTTCCCGTCCCACTGGAGCGTGCCCTCGATCCGGACGACGCCGACGACCTCCTCCGGGGCGCGAAAGTTCGCGGTGAATCGGAAGTCGATGGAGGCCTCTCGCTCACTCAGCTCCGTGATGAGCGTCACGGTACTATTGTGATCGACCCGGAGATTCGGGACCCGCTGTGCTGCCCGCGCGAGACGCCGCGCATCGATGAGGGACAGGGCGAACGACTTCACTGGCATGCGCGTTCAGTGTGCGAAGAGACCGTCGTTATATCAAGTATTGGGGCGCCAGGCTTAGTCGGCGCGTCCTCTTGCCGATGCCGATGCCGCTATACTTGGGCGTCGACGATACGGACTCCCTCCGCGGGATGTGCAC